>NZ_JBHIOP010000047.1:0-113963 GCF_042195625.1 Bartonella sp. AP9QHHD
AGAAGCAAAAGATTTGGTGTATAGCCATGGTATTACAGGGTTAGAACTTTATGGACATAGCCGTGGTACCATGACATTGGGGAATATGCTGAATTCTTTCAAACAAGAAGGTGTTCACGGTATAGCCGACAACACGAATATCAATTTCTATGGACCCGCCTTTAATGTTTTAGTTGCATCCGGTCTGTTAGGTTATGTGAGTGATGGCAAACAAACCACTATTGGTTTTGATGGGAATAGATATGACTTTGTAAGCAGAATTATTGGCGGCAATGGCTATACCTACGGGACACTCCCTGCTGGCAGTAACGTTTGGACAGAATGGTTGAGAGTGGCTACAAATCCCATAAGTTCCCATACCTGTCTTGGAGACGCGGGCGATAAGTGTAACGTGCGTTATGGCTCATCTCATCGTGAACAAGTTCCTTCAAGTAAATCATGGAGTAAAAAATGAAACAAACCTTAAAATTATTAAGTGCTGTAACTCTATTCAGTATCGCTGGATGTCAGTTTAATAAGCCTCCTTCAGGATACTTGACTGCTTGGGAGAAGCCAGGAGCAGATTTTACTGAAATAGGAAAAGCATTATTAGAATGTGGTATGCCAACGCCTTATGATGTATTTCCAGAAAATAGAAAGCAGAGCATCAATGCAAAAGCAACAACTTATGCTTGCATGATTCAATCAGGATTCCGCTATAAAGATGAAGAAGTAGCAAGAGCGGGAGGGTGGTGTTATACTTTTAGAGCCGAAAACTTGCCCATTTGTCGTCCAGGTGCTGTGATCCCGAGGCCCAGTGTCAAGAAGCGCTTAAACAGCCCTTTTTGTAAAAAATATAAAAATGCACCTGAATGCAAACCTTAAGTCTTGCTAGTGATGATCAACAATCCGCCATCCTTGCCTTCACTTGGAATGGCGCGATTGTTTCCTCACGCACATTATTTAACGGATGAAGAACAACAGAATTTACAAAAAGGTTCTGATGGCAAGGTTCATTTTTTCCTCAATGGTATTCTTACAACACCCTATGAGGCGGCTGTTTATGCAGAGCAACATGCGGAGAATAAAAATGAACCGCTTTATTTTGTTGTGTTCCCAGAAGCCGATTCTGCTATCTCAGAACTTCTAGTCGCGGGCTATCAGAAGTTTATGGAAAATAACTTTTGGGGTTTGACCAATTCCACACAAGTAGCAAAAGATTTGATGTATAGCTATGGTCTCACAGGATTAGAACTTTATGGACATAGTCGCGGGACAATGACATTGGGAAATATGCTGAATTCTTTCAAACAAGAAGGTGTTCACGGTATAGCCGACAACACGAATATCAATTTCTATGGACCAGCCTTTAATGTTTTAGTTGCATCCGGTCTGTTAGGTTATGTGAGTGATGGCAAACAAACCACTGTTGGCTTTGATGGGCATAGATATGACTTTGTCAGCAGAATTATTGGCGGCAATGGCTATACCTACGGGACACTCCCTGCTGGTAGTAACGTTTTGACAGAATGGTGGAGAGTGATCATGAATCCCATAAGCTCCCATACCTGTCTTGGAGATGCGGGGCGTATGTGCAACATGCTTTACGGCTCATCTCATCGTGAACAAGTTCCTTCAAGTAAATCATGGAGTAAAAAATGAAACAAATCTTAAAATTATTAAGTGCGATAACTCTATTGAGTATAGCTGGGTGCCAGTTTAATAAAACTCCTGGGGGGTATTTGAGCGCGTGGGAGAAAAATGGTGTTACTGATTTTACTGAGGTAGGAAAAGCCTTATTAGAATGTGGAATGCCAACCCCTTATGATACTGATCCAGAAAGCAGAAAGCTCAGCTACAATGCAATAGCAACCATAGAAGCTTGTATGATTCAATCAGGTTTTCGTGATAAAGTGGGAGGGGGAACTTGGTGTGTAAATCATAAAGCCGAGGATCTTCCCATTTGTCGTCCAGGTGCTGTCATACCACAGCGCAGTGTCAAGAAGCGCTTGAACAGCCCGTTTTGTAAAAAGCATCCAGAACAATATGAATGCTATCCTTAAGTTTTGCTGTTTGTGATGATCAACAATCTGCCATCCTTGCCTTTGCTTGGAATGGTGGGATTGTTTTCTCAACCAATCATCTCAATATTGTTCACCGTTGTTTAAGCAGCGATGACAGAAAATATCAACAGGCTTACGAGCTTTTTTATTGTAAATAAATCCATTGAAAGAGGGGAAGAATGAAGAAAATCTTAAAACTATTGAGTTGCATAGCTCTCTTAAATACAGCTGGATGTGTTAACCAACCTCCTCCATCAACTTTAGCATTATGGGAAAAACCAGGTGTCGATAAAGCGATGATCCAACAATCCTTATCAAAATGTGGTTGGAAACCGGTTTATGCTTCTTCTAGTGATATGAATTCGTATGCGAGTGAATTTGCCTCAGTTTATGAGTGCATGAAAAAAGCAGGTTTCCGATATAAACTGCAAGATTCAAAAGGGATCTATTTTACACAACCTCCCAAAAGTGGCTCATTCCTAAGCAATTTAATGATAGCAGGATATCAGCAATTTATGGACAATGACACCTTTGGTGTGACCAACAAAACGAAACAGGAACGGGCTTTACTAACGCATTTTGAGGATGAAAGAAAACGTCAGCAAAAGCAAAAAGCTTTACAAAAGCGATCACCAAAGCGTCCTCCCCATCGTTAAAAGGTCGTTGGATAAAATCACGAATGAAGTAGGGGATCAAAGCCGTCTCCTTCTTTATTCAAGCGGGTGGCACTTTAAATAAGGCAGCATTCATGGTGTTGGCGCTGATATTATCGCTGGTACCAATCCTGTTTATGCAAATGGTGAGCAGAGCGGGAATATCACCTTGGGAGCAGGTAAAGATATCATTTTTGAAAGTGTACAAAACCAGCTCGTGGGTGTTGCTACAGCCCTTGGCTCTTAAGACGATTCATAAGAATCATTTTTACTCCTTTCTTCTATAGTTTTTACCCACACATCAGCCCCGCTTATGATGTGCAAGCAAGTGATTTTGATTGATTCAAGATAAACAGATTTGAAATGAGAGAATCCTACGTTATTCGGGAGGCTAATTCAATATAAATAACGCTAGATTATTATTATAAATCAATATCTTGTTATATAAAAAAAACTAATCCGTAGGAGATTGTTGGAAATGTTGGAACTATCCTTGGTACTTTTGCTGGGCTTAGCAACGTCAGAGCGAAAGAAAATATCGTACGAGTAGGGCAGCGAGATGGACACAAACTCTATGAGTATAATTACAAGGGCGCCCCAGAGCGCTATCGCGGTGTAATGGCGCAGGATGTTTGAAGTCAAAACCTGAAGCTGTTTTCTTGCATAAGGCGATAGGTTTTTTGCATGTAGATTATAGCAAGCGTGGCTGTGAGATGGAAAGGGTGCAGTGATGGAACAAGAAAACACAAATTCTCTTTTAAAGTTGTTTGATCCAAAATTTTTGCGTCCTTTAATGTATCAGGTTATACCGCAGTTACCTAGATATTTATTGCAACAACGCTCGATGCCTCCAAGCACGCCGTTGGAAGGACGATACAAGCCAAGTTTTTTAGAACGGGCTGCTTGTCGCACAGACCCTTTTGATGCGAGCAATGGGGATAATACTCCACAAAAATTGAGTCCTACAGAGCTTATTCGTGGTTCTCAAGCAGGGACAGAACAAGCTGGGAAAAAAACGCCAGCAGAATTGATTATGTCTACAGATGATTTAAAGCGCCAAATGCCTCCATTGCCGGATGTTTCAAAGGATACTGTTAAGGTACAAGAGGCGCCAGAGCAACAAAAGCATGACTTCTCAGAGTAGGGAGGTGTTGCATCAATGATTCCTCAATCTCCACTTGTTGGGAACATTGATCAGTCTAGTGGGGATGAAGCTGGTCGACAGCAAAAAGATGTGATGGATTATATTGCTCAACTTAATGAGAAATCTATAGCGGCAAACTCTTTGAAAAACGATTCTGGAAATGATGAGGAAAAGCTTTTTGATGCACCTATAGGAGAAGAAAAACATTTGAATGCACACTTACCAGAAGAGGAGCATTTAAAAGCAAATGATATGCCAGAACAGGCAACCGATTATGTAAACGCCGTTGGGAACTTTATTCATAAAGATGCAAATCCAAGCAGCTTATGGGAGCGTTTTAGAAAATCAGAATTTTCCGAGCATCTCATGGATTTTTTTGCGGGGTTAGCATCAGGAAAAACACCACAAGAAAGTTTTTCAAATGCATCTATCCTTATGCGGCAGGGCAACAAGGAACGCGCACAACATAAACAAACTTTGCAATTTTTACGCTCTAAAGGGTATAGCGATGAAGATGCGCAAGCACTCACGCAATATCCAGATCTTGCCATGAAAATCATAGGCAACACGTTAAGCCCTCAAGAAGGCTATAGAACACTACTTAAAAGGCTTAATCGGGGGATTATGAATCTGTACCAACCGAATTGCAGAAATGGACCAAAGCGGGAGGCAAACGTTTACAAGGTCTTGTACACCGGCGTGTAGCAGAGGCAGGACTATGGGCGAAAGGGGCTTATGTTTCTTCCAATTATCAAACAGTAGAAACGCAAGCACCAACAGGGTTTCTCAAAGCAGAAGCATTGGCACCGATTATTGGTTCTTTCTCAGGTCTTGGCGGTTTTTTAGCGGGCAATGGTCTAGTTCAATGGGCTTTAGCCGCCATTATGGTTTGAGCGGCATGTACTGGCATTTTCTTTGTTGCTAAACGCTTTCAGGAGCACCGCCTATGATCTTATGGATGAAAAGAAACTTGATGGTAACAGGTGCGGCTTTAGCCGCTTTTTTTATTGCCTTAGCAAAAGCTTTTACTCTTGGGAAAAAAGTAGAGCAACAAAAGCAAACAGAAAAAGCTTTAAAAGCAGCCACAACACGGCTTGAGGTGGAAAGTGAAGTTAATCAAAAAAGTGATGCTGATATGCGTGCTGCTCTCTCTCACTGGTTGCGCGACAAATAAATATGCTTCTTCTTGTGTTGGCTGGTTGCCAATTTATTTAGACAAGAAAGATCTGAACGCCATCAGTTCCAATTTAGCAAGAGAGATCTTAAAGCACAATACTCTAGGTGAACGCTTGTGTGGGTGGAAACATGGTTAGAAAAAAATCCAAAAAACACACAGAGCTTACAGAATCAGAAAAAGAAATGCTTCAAGAAATGATCATCACCTATCAAAGCGTGAAAATGATGTCTCGCTTGATGAAGTGGATAGCATTTTTTCTTTTTTTGCTTATCCTTGATTTTGCACGCCTCATGGATGCAATAGACAACATCTTCGCACATTTAAAACAATGGTTCTCAAAAAATTAGAAAAACTGACATACAAGCAAAACTACGAAAAATTCTTTTTACTATGAATTGGAGATCCAATCATAAGCGTAGTTCAGAATGCAAACCAAGTCGTAAAAGCTCTAGTGTTTTGGCATCTGGCTTTCGATAGATCAAAACTAAATCTGGCTTGATATGACAATCACGACAATTGCGCCATTGACCTGTTAGCGCATGATCTCTCCAATGCGCTTTTAGCGGTTCATTCTCCGCTAACGCTTTGACTACAAGCAGCAAATCCTTCTCTAGTGTATTAGCATACCTACCTTTGCTTTCACGTTTAAGGTCAGACCGGAATGAACGCGTATAGACAATATAGCAAGCTTAGGTTTTCTTTTCAGATTTACGCATTTCGGTTCTATCTTCGCGTATCATGGTCCTTAAGCTGTCTAATGATGTACGTTCGACGCATCCCATTTCGGCATCCTCGATAGCTCGTAATGTTTCCGGATTTGGTTGAAAGATCCAAGCGGTAATGTTCGATCTCTAGCAATGCGGGTCATAAACATGCGTACTGCATCCGATACAGTTAAACCCGTAGACTTAATAACTGCACTTGCAATTTCTTGAACTTGATCAGGTATGCGGGCTTGAATTTTTCCCATTTCTAAATCCCCTATTCAATTGTAGTGCAATGTACTGCACGTTAAGTCTATGTCAAGAGTTTCAACAATAGCTTTTCACAAGAGAACTTAGCAAAATTCAAAAAATTATTAGAGAAAGTTAGAAGAATAAGATATGTTTTGTAGAAGAATATTGGAAAATCCTATTCCCTAACCTTTATTTATGAACCCCATACTTAAAAAAACATATAAATCAATGTGATATATGAATAAAAAAGAGCATAATATCACTAAAAGAGTGTTATAGAAATGATGTGTCATGACGATTCTACCACTCGATAGTGCTTCGATAAGAGAGGCAATAGCGCTTCTTGAACAAGGGAAGTTAGTAGCGTTACCAACGGAAACTGTTTATGGATTAGCGGGCGATGCAACCAATGGGAGGGCAATTTCTTCTATTTACTCTACAAAGGGTCGTCCACAAATTAATCCTCTTATTGCGCATGTTAGCGGCATCGAAATGGCGGAACGTTATGTTAAAATTGACTTTCTTTCACGCCAATTAATAGAGGAATTTTGGCCAGGGCCTTTGACATTGGTTTTGCCTTTAAAGGAACAGCATAATATCCATCCTTTAACAACCTCTGGTTTGAATACCTTGGCTGTTCGTTTTCCAGACAGTCGTTTTGCGGAAGTGGTACAACATTTTGGCCGTCCACTTGCTGCTCCTAGTGCGAATCAATCGGGGCGTCTTAGCCCTACTTCAGCTGAGGCTGTTTTTGCATCTTTGGGGGAATCTGTTCCTTTGATATTGGACGGAGGACCTGCTAAAATAGGGCTGGAATCAACGATTATTAAAATTTGTGGTGAAAATATTTATCTTTTGCGTCCAGGGGGGCTTGCGGCTGATAAAATTGAAGAGGTTGTGGGGAAGCCTTTAAAACGGATAGATCAAAGGGCGGCGATTGAAGCTCCTGGGATGTTAAAATCGCATTATGCTCCCAATGCTACGGTTCGTTTGAATGTAGAAAAGGTGGAAAATGGTGAAGCGCTTTTAGCATTTGGTTCAAAGCGTGTTATGGGGGCTGAAAATGCCGTTTCTATTTTAAACCTTAGCGAAGATGGAAAGTTGGAAGAGGCAGCCTCTCATTTATTTCAATATATGAAGGAACTAGATTCATTTAAAGTGAGATGTATCGCAGTAGAACCTATTCCATCATACGGATTAGGAGAGGCTATCAATGATCGTCTTATACGGGCTGCGGCTCCAAAGGAGAAATGAACATGGAGCAGGAATTAATTGAAGGGTTTAGGGAAATTGTTGGTGCTAAGCATGCTATAACGGATCAAGCTTTGATTGCACCGTATTTGCTTGAAGAGCGTGGGCTTTTTCATGGAAAAACACCTTTACTTTTACGTCCATCTTCTTGCGCAGAGGTCTCATCGATTATGCAGTTAGCGAGCAAAACGCGCACACCGATTGTGCCACAGGGTGGAAATACAGGGCTTGTGGGGGGACAACAACCAGATGAAGGAGGAGGGAGCGTTCTTTTATCCATGGAGCGATTAAATAAGATTAGAGCTATAAATCTTGAGGGAAATTTTGTTGTTGTAGAGGCTGGTGTTATTTTACAGGATTTACAGAAAAAAGTGGATGAATCAGGTCGTTTTTTCCCTCTTTCTTTGGCATCTGAAGGTTCTTGCCAAGTAGGAGGAAATCTTTCGTCGAATGCTGGAGGGACAGCTGTTTTAGCTTATGGCAATATGCGTGATCTTTGTCTTGGTTTAGAAGTTGTTTTACCGGATGGGCGTATTTTAGATGATTTGCGTTTTGTTAAAAAAGACAATAGCGGTTATGATTTAAAAGATCTTTTTATTGGTGCAGAAGGCACATTGGGAGTTATAACCGCAGCCGTTTTGAAGATGTTTCCAAAAATAAAAGGAAAAGCTGTTGCTTTGGTGGGATTATATAGTCCGGCGAAGGCCTTAGAGTTTTTATCTCTGGCTCAAGAATATGGAGGAGGGATGTTGACAGGTTTTGAGCTCATGGGAAATCCCAGTTTGCAAATGGCTTTAGATTATAAGATGTGTGAGAAGCCTCCTCTTCAGCGGAAACATGAATGGTATGTATTAATGAACATTTCATCGTTGCAAGGCAATGATGAGGCGTTATCGGTATTGAGTACTATTTTAGAAGAAGCTTTAAAGAACGCGGTGATAGAAGATGCAGTTGTTGCGCAATCTTTAAAACAGCAAGATTTTTTTTGGCAATTACGAGAAAGTATATCATCAGCACAAAAGTTAGCAGGAGGGTCCATTAAGCATGATATTGCAATCCCACTTGCTTCTATTCCTGATTTTATTGCTGAGGCAGCGCTCATTGTTGAAGATATTGCTCCAGGAGCACAGGTGATTTGTTTTGGACACATGGGCGATGGAAATTTACATTATAATATTACACAACCTGTAGGAGCTGATACGACAGTGTTTTTGCAGTTATGGTCAACAATGAATCATCGCATTCATAGTTTAGTGGTGGACTATAGAGGTGCATTTTCTGCTGAGCATGGAATTGGTCAGCTTAAGCGCGAAGAACTTCGTTCTTTTAAATCGCCTGTCGCATTGGATATTATGCAAGGGATTAAAAAAACACTCGATCCTTTAGGGATAATGAATCCTGGAAAAGTATTATAATTCAAGAATGGTGATCATGCATTTTTGTTTAGATTTTAATAACCAAAAAAGAAACCAGTTGTTTTTTATTCAAACTTTTAATAATCCAGTGAGAAAAAGCTGCTAAAGGGTGTATGTTATTTAAGATAAATTGGGATAATGTATATGGCTAATCAATGCTTTAATCAGGCAAAAGCGGTGCTTGAATTTCGGTTAGATCCGTGCCATTTGCCACAAACGACGACATATTTTTCATCCAAAACGGGTAATCAGGTTATTTGTTCGTTAAATGAGCGTGGTGTTTCTTTTAAAACGGATATGCCTTCAAGCTTATCGCATTTAATACCCCCTTATCATTTTCAAGGAATTGCAGCACGTACCGTAAAAACGCGTTCAGGAGAAAGAGCTGTTTCATTAGAATTACTTCATGCCGATGAGGAAGCTTGTATACCGCTTTTGGTTTCCAGAGATTTGAATAATGTTCTTCTGGATTGGCGGTTATGGGCGGATACTTATGGCCTTCCCATGCTTATGATCAATGAAGATAATCGCATTCTGGTTGTAAAAGATCGTTCTGATTTACATCGATTTTTTGGTACAACAGCACATTCTAAACAAAAGCATTTTTTACTTCGTTATAGCAATCCGTTAGGCTTGCGTTTGGTGATTGCGAATCGAATTGCACTCCAGTAAATTAACATGCATTCATTTTTGTACGACCGTCAGCATTTATCTTGTTGTGCTGTAAAACATCGTTGTTTGGGGAGGTAACATAAGGCATGTAAACTTCACACATGAAGTGTTGTTAGAAGATATGGCGAATATTCTTAAGTTTGCTTGTAGGTCTTTGTGTAAGTGCAGCATATGAGTGGGAAGCAAGAGGAACCCGCTTAATGAGAATTCAGACCTTTACAGACGGGATTTGGTGTGACTTTTGGTTCTTGAAAACAAAGAGAAAGTCAATGATTGTAAATGAGAGTTTTTTGACACCATACATTGGCAGCAGGAATCGATGATATAAAACGCTTTTTTCAGAGAGGTAAAAACGGTTTTCATAACAATAGAAACTGTTTTTTTGCGGTATAATTTTGGGTTTTTGCCACATTATTAAAAACACCAGAAGATTACTGGAAGTGTTTTTGAATTTTTTTTTATAAATCATTTCTCCATGTTGAATGAAAGCTTTGAATATTGCAGAATATTCTTATTTCATCTCTCTTTTATAATCAAAATCATTTAGATAGAAAGGGTTATCGTAATATTGAGAATTGGAAAATACAATGATGGTATAGGTTTTTATTTTTATTCCAGAAAGCTGGCAGAATGGATTTATACTATTTGCAGGTAGTGTCGTAAAATGGGAATGATAAGCATGAGAGATATTGTTTAAGAATTTGTATGTGAATAACATAACTATCTTTTTTGGGCATTTTATTTTTCGTAAAAGCGGAATTTCACTAAAAACGCGATAAATAAAAGGAATGATAGTATATACGTTTTTCCTCAGGATTTTATAAGAAAGAAAGTGTTTATAAAAATGATGAGAAAATGCGTTTAAAGTAAAGACAACAGTAAAATGATTATTTTATATTACATCTTCAGATTCAGAAAATTTTCCTATTTTATCATGAGTAGATATCCTATTTACAATATTTGATTGTTCAAAGGAAAGCACACTTATTTTTTCAAAGTTATGGTCAACGTAAAACAGTGAGAAAATTTTTGTATCATGCTCTTATATAAAATAAGAAAATCGTAAAAAAAGAATATTCAAAGGATTTAATTTTCTCGCGCAACGGCTCTCCATCCGATATCTCGACGAACAAAACCTTCTGGCCAATCAATACAATCAACAGCTTCATAAGCACGTTTTTGTGCATGCGTAATCGTTTTTCCTGTTGCAGTTATATTGAGTACACGTCCACCATTTGCAATGAGTTCTCCATCACGCAACACTGTACCAGCTTGAAAAACTTTCACATCGGGAAGAGTGTTTACTTGATCAACGTTACGGATAACAGTACCTTTTTGGGGAGAGTCTGGATAACCACTAGCAGCCATAACAACGGTGAGAGCTGTTTTTTCAGACCACCGAAGAGGCTTATTTTCAAGTTTTCCTTGAGATGCAGCAAGAAAAATTGGCAAAATATCATCTTTGAGGCGCATCATTAAAACTTGACATTCAGGATCACCGAATCGTACGTTAAATTCAATTAATTCGGGTCCTTTTTGCGTTATCATTAATCCGACGAAGAGAATACCTTTAAAGGGGGCGCCCATTTCTTTCATGCTTTTTAAAGCTGGTTCAACAATTTCTTTGAGAGTACGATTCACTATTTCTTGGGTCATGATGGGCGCTGGTGAATAAGCACCCATACCACCGGTGTTTGCTCCAGTATCCCCATCACCTACACGTTTATGATCTTGAGCAGATCCAAAAGGAAGAGCAACTTTACCATCACAAAGGCAGAAGAAGCTTGCTTCTTCACCTTCAAGAAAAGATTCTACAACAATTTTGTTTCCTGCATCTCCAAATGTACTTTTGAAGCAGGCATCAACTGCGTTAAACGCTTCTTCCATAGTTGTTGCAACCACGACACCTTTGCCAGCTGCTAAGCCATCAGCTTTAATAACAATGGGAACACCTTGTTGCTGAATGTAAGCTTTAGCTTTAGAGGCATCATTAAAGCATTGGTAACTTCCTGTAGGAATGTTATTCTTCCGACATAAATCTTTTGTAAAGGCTTTTGAACCTTCTAGTTGAGCAGCTTTTTGAGTAGGACCAAATACACAGATGTTAGCGCTATTAAGAGAGTCTGTTATACCCGCCACCAAGGGTGCTTCTGGTCCTACAATTACAAGATCAATAGAATGTGCCTTACAAAAATCAATAACAAGGGGATGGTCATCAATGTTTAAATTAATATTTTCACCAAATTCTGTTGTTGCAGGATTTCCAGGAGCACAATATAACTTTGTTAGCAGTGGTGATGCTGCTATTTTCCATGCTAAAGCATGTTCTCGTCCACCTGAGCCAATAAGAAGAATATTCATTGCTTGCTCCTCTCATAAAAGATAATTAATCTCATCCCCTTCTCATAAGAATGAAATGTCTCTATCGCAAGACCAAAGGTAAATCATTTGATGAAAAAAAATAAAAATATCGCGCATGTTCAGTCCTATGATAGCCAAGGACGGGTTATGGATGCATCTTCCAAACAATGGGTCTACAGCTTCCTTCCCCGTTCTTTATGGTTTTATGCGCAATTGGCGCGTTGGGATCGACCTATCGGTTGGCAATTGTTGATGTGGCCTTGTTTTTGGTCAACAACAATGGCTTTTTTCTCTTATAACATGCATTACGATACTCTTTTATCAATGTTTCTTCATTGGGTTTGGTATCTTTTTCTTTTTTTTCTGGGGTCTATTGCTATGCGAGGGGCAGGATGTACTTGGAATGATCTTATTGACCATAAAATTGATGCTCAGGTAGAAAGGACACGTTCTCGCCCATTGCCAACAGGTCATGTGAGTCGGTTTCAAGCGAGAGTTTTTATCCTTGTGCAATGTTTTGTTGGTTTAGTCGTTTTATCACAATTTAATAGGTTTAGTTTTTTTCTAGGTATTTCGTCATTGATAGCTGTTGCATTTTATCCTTTTATGAAACGCGTAACATATTGGCCGCAGTTTTTTTTAGGCGTTGCATTTAATTGGGGGGCATTAATGGGGTGGGCTGTTGTCTTTGGAAGTTTAAGCTGGGCACCAATCTTGCTTTATGTGGGATCAATTTTGTGGACCATAGGATATGATACAATCTACGCACATCAAGATAAAGAAGATGACATTACTGTTGGTGTCCGTTCTACGGCTCTTCTTTTTGGTAAAGCAACCAAGCGTGCTTTAGTATTTTTGTATGGTGGTTTTGTGATGTTCGTTAGTCTAGCATTTTATTTAGCTGGAGTTCCTGTTCTTAGTTTTTTGGGGATTTTTGTGGCAAGTATCCATATGTTTATTCAAATTAAAGTCATTGATATAGATGACAGTTCACAATGCCTCAGGCTTTTCAAATCTAATTCGCTTATTGGTTTTGTGATTTTTGCTGGTTTAGTATGTGGGGGTATATGGATGATATTTTATCCTGCGGTCTAAAAATAAGTTAGCTAAAATCATAGTTTCTACTGAATACAGTATGTTTTTTTTTAATAAGCTTGTTGCTAATCTATTTTTAAGCAATACAGTAGAAAATATCACCAATTAACCTTTACAGTGAAAATAAAATTCTTCTATTTAAATAAAATAAATCATCTTCTTTTAGAATTTTTCGAATAAAAAATATTTGTTTAATTGTTGCGAAGAAAAAATCTTCATAACGATGAAGTTTGAAGGATTAGGGATAAAGTTTTTGTCTTTTCCAATCGCTGTGTTCAACACAATCCCGTGTAAAAAGCAAACGATCATGTAAACGAAATGGGCGATCGCACCAGAACTCTATAGAAAGGGGTTTAACACGAAACCCAGACCAATAAGGTGGTCGTGGAATATTGCCTAGAGCATAACGCGCAGTATATTGAGCAATTGCTTTTTCGAGCACAAAACGATTGTCTAAAGGTTGAGATTGTTTAGAGGCCCATGCACCAATTCGACTACCACGTGGTCGCGATTGGAAATAGGCATCGGCTTCCTGTTGACTTACTTTTTCAACGATTCCTCTAATTCTGACTTGACGACGGAGTGATTTCCAATGAAAACCTAAGGATGCTTTCATTGATTTTAAAATTTCTTGTCCTTTACAGCTTTCATAATTGGTATAGAAGACGAATCCTTGGGGACTGTAGTCTTTGAGGAGAACCATACGAACATTAGGGAGTCCTGTTTCGTCAACTGTTGCTAATGCCATAGCATTCGGATCATTTATTTCACTTATCGTTGCCTCTTCAAGCCACTTTGCGAAAAGTTCAAAAGGTTTTTGCATTTGCATAAAATGATCATCTGTTGGTATTTTTTTGCTCATAGTTTCTCCAAATATCAGTGAGCATGGGTGAGGCATTTTCTCATTTACTTTATCATCAAGAAGTCACAGTACCATTTTTTCTTATTTTCAAAAAGCCAATGCTATCGTGTATTTCTATGGTAGTTTAATTATTTTTACTTTAGCATAGACTACAAGGAGCTATATTAAATAAATATCTCATTTTATCTGGTATTTTAGTTTATTGATAGACATATAAAGAGAAAAGAAGAAATTATTCTTTAGAATAGACTGATGAAGCTATAAGGGATATTGAACAACGTATCAGTTGATATTTTGAAAACGAAGAAATTGAAAAGAGGGCAATATGCGTGATCCCTACACGGTTTTGGGTGTGGCACGTACCGCAAAATCGCAAGAGATTAAATCGGCATTTAGAAGATTAGCGAAGAAATATCATCCAGACCATAATAAAGATGATACAAAGGCTAAAGAGAAATTTGCTGAAATTAATCAAGCCTATGAAATTATAGGTGATAAAGATAAAAAGGCACAATTTGACCGCGGTGAAATTGATATGGAAGGAAAACCGCTTTATCAAGCCTATGGTGCTGGTGAAAATTTTAGCAATAAACAAAATCCCTTTTCAGGAGGAGCAAAGGGATTTGATTTTTCCTCTTCAGGTGGTGCAGGTTTTGATACGAGTGATATTTTTCGGGATCTGTTTGGAGGAGGTGGTAGCTTTTCGAATTCCACACACTATAACCGTCCCCAACAAGGAGCACATGTTCGTGCTAATCTTGCCATAACATTAGAGCAGATGGTTGGCGCAGAAAAGGTGGAGGCTGTTTTTCCAAATGGGAAAAAGTTAAAAATTAAACTTCCAGATTATATTGAAGACGGACAGGTTATTCGTTTAAAAGGTCAGGGAGAAGCGGTACCTCACGGGCAAGCAGGAGATGCGTTAATAACCATTCAGATTCAAAAACATCCTCGTTTTCGGGTTGAAGGAAGAGCACTCCATCTTGATTTACCAGTTTCTCTTAAACATGCTGTTTTGGGAGCAAAAGAAGAAGTTGAGACGTTGGAGGGGCGTGTGGTTTTAACGATTCCTGCGTGGTCAAGTTCTGATCGCGTTTTACGGTTGAAAGGGAAAGGGCTTCGTTTAAAAAATGGTACAAGAGATGATCTTTATGTGCATGTTCGCATTATGTTGCCGGGAGATGAAAATGCCGCCGCACTAGAACAGTTTTTGCAAATGCAACAAGATTAATTTTAAAAATTTTATATATAAAAGCGTAGTTTTTGTTTGATTTTAAACCAATTGCTTGAAGAAAAAGTTGACCTGTGTCATAGGCAGGTGAATAATACTAATTTTAAGTAACAATGGGGCAGTGCTGATGGCTAAGGGTAATGGTTTATTGTACGGTAAGCGTGGTTTAATTTTGGGGTTGGCCAATAATCGCTCCATCGCTTGGGGAATCGCTAAAGCGGCAAGTAGCGCAGGGGCAGAGCTTGCTTTTACCTATCAGGGTGAAGCAATGAAAAAGCGTGTCGAGCCTTTGGTTGAAGAATTAAAGGGATTTGTTTGTGGACATTGTGATGTTTCTGACAGTGTCTCTATTGATACGGTCTTTAGAGAAATAGAGAAGAAATGGGGAAAACTTGATTTTTTAGTTCATGCTATTGGTTTTTCTGATAAAGATGAATTAAGTGGTCGTTATATTGATATCAGCGAATCAAATTTTATGATGACCATGAATATTTCCGTTTATTCCCTAACAGCTCTAACGAAGCGTGCAGAAAAATTGATGCCAGATGGTGGTTCAATCTTGACACTAACCTATTATGGTGCAGAAAAGGTTGTTCCCAATTATAATGTAATGGGGGTTGCCAAAGCCGCTCTTGAAGCGAGCGTGAAATATTTAGCGGTAGATTTAGGTCCCCAAAATATTCGTGTTAATGCTATATCTGCTGGACCAATTAAAACGTTAGCGGCTTCTGGTATTGGTGATTTTCGTTATATTTTAAAATGGAATGAATATAATGCTCCATTACGTCGTACGGTAACAATTGAAGAGGTTGGTGATTCTGCGCTTTATTTTCTTTCAGATTTGTCTCGTTCTGTTACCGGTGAAGTCCATCATGTCGATTCGGGTTATAATATCATAGGTATGAAAGCAGTTGATGCACCAGACATTTCTGTCGTTAAAGAATAAAGTTTGGTTATAAGATTTTATTAGACAGCAGTAATTTGACCAAATTTAAGGTGTCCAAGAGTATTTGGGAGAAAAGAGCTGTTTTGTGTATAGCACACAACATACGTTATCGTTGTATATATTTGACAGAGAAATGGATCTTTTTTCATGTCGCATAATACATTTGGTCATTTGTTTCGTGTAACAACATGGGGTGAAAGTCATGGTGCTGCTCTTGGTTGTGTCATTGATGGTTGTCCACCTGGAATTATTTTTACTCTTGCAGAAGTTCAAGCTTATCTTGATAAACGCAAGCCAGGACAATCAAAATACACAACGCAGCGCCGAGAACCAGATGAAGTAGAGGTCCTTTCAGGAGTTGTTGTTCAAGACGATGGAACGACATTGGTGACAACAGGTACACCAATTTCTCTGTTGATTCGAAACACAGATCAACGCTCTCAAGATTATGGAGCAATTGCTCATCAGTATCGTCCAGGACATGCGGATTATACTTATGATATTAAATATGGCATTCGTGATTTTCGAGGCGGGGGACGTGCTTCGGCACGGGAGACGGCAGCACGTGTTGCAGCAGGTGCATTTGCTCGTAAAATCGTTCCTGGTTTGATTGTACGAGGAGCAGTGATAGCAATTGGTCCTCATAATATTAATCGTGATCGTTGGGATTGGTCAGAGGTCGATAATAATCCTTTTTTTACAGCTGATGCAGAGATGGTTCAAATTTTTAGTGACTATATCAGTAAACTCCGTAAAGAGGGGACATCTGTTGGTGCGGTTGTTGAGATCGTTGCAGAAAATGTTCCGGCAGGTTTAGGAGCCCCTATTTACGCAAAGCTTGATCAAGATATTGCCTCGTTACTTATGTCGATTAATGCGGTAAAAGGTGTGGAAATTGGTGATGGTTTTGCGGCAGCCCGCTTGAGGGGAGAAGAAAATGCGGATGAAATGCGAATGGGAAATGATGGAAAACCGCTTTTTTTATCAAATCATGCGGGAGGTATTTTAGGGGGAATATCGAGTGGACAGCCAATTGTTGCGCGTTTTGCTGTAAAGCCTACTTCATCAATTTTAACACCTCGTCGTTCCATTGATGTTGATGGTCATGATATAGACGTTATAACAAAGGGACGTCATGATCCATGTGTTGGGATTCGTGCCGTTCCTGTTGGTGAAGCGATGGTTGCTTGTGCTATTGCTGACCATTATCTAAGACATCGCGGTCAAGTTGGGTGATTGAAAAGGTGAACAATGGCGTATGATGAAAAAAAAATTGTTTCTGCACTTAAAGCTTTTGAACGCGGTGAAATTGTTGTGGTGACAGATGATGATGACCGTGAAAATGAGGGTGATTTAACTGTTGCTGCAGCGCATTGTACAGAAGAAAAGATGGCGTTTATTCTTCGTCACACAACAGGTATTGTGTGCACACCTATGCCAAAAAAAGAAGCAAAACGGTTTAATCTTTCTCCTATGGTACCAGATAATAACTCTGCACATGGGACGCAATTTACGGTTACTGTTGATTTTAAACACGGCATAACAACAGGGATCTCAGCACATGACCGTACATTAGCTGTACGTAATCTTGCGAATTCAAATGCAAGTGCGGATGATTTTGTTCGTCCAGGGCATGTTTTTCCTTTAATTGCGCATGAAGGGGGAGTGCTCATGCGTTCAGGTCACACGGAGGCCGCTGTTGATTTATGTAAATTAGCTAATTTGCCGCCGGTTGGTGTTATCGGTGAGTTAGTTAATGATGATGGAAGCGTTAAACATGGCGATCAGATTATGAAATTTGCGCAAGAACATCGGTTGCATATTATAACGGTTGCAGATTTAATTGCTTACCGCCAACGTAAGGAAATATTGATCAAGCATGTTGGAGAAATGCCTATTGAAACATTCGTAGGTCCCGCTATTGTTCAAAGTTATCAACTCCCTTGGGAAGTCGTTCAGCATATTGCAATTGTTTTTGGTGATGTCCGTGAGGGTGAGAATATTCCTGTGCATTTACATCATGAAAACATTATAAGTGACGTTTTTTGTCAAACTTCAGATATTATGGTGATAATGCGGCGTATGATGGAAAAAGAAAAACGTGGCGTATTTATTTATTTGCGTGAAGGATCTGTTATACAATCAACTGTTGGTATTCAAAACATGACAAGAAACAGTTCAGAAAACCATGTGCAGGCGATTGCACGCGAAGAAGAATGGCGCAAAATTGGTTTAGGATCACAAATTTTAAAATATTTAGGAATAGGCTCTGTTATTGTTTATGCTTCTAAAGAGCATCATTATGTAGGTTTGGAAGGTTTTGGAGTTCGTATATCCAGAACAGATATTTTTTGAGGTTCATATGAAAAAAGAGATACAAGAGGGGGATATTACGACCTTAAGCTTTGAGCAAGCGCTTAAGCAACTTGAAGTTATTGTCGAAAATTTGGAACGTGGCGATGTGCCTTTGGAACAATCCATTGATATTTATGAACGCGGTGAAGCGCTTAAAAAGCATTGTGAAAAACTCTTAAGAGTTGCTGAAGCTAAAGTTGAAAAAATCCAGCTTTCAGAAGAAGGTTTTCCAGAAGGAGTGGAACCACTTGATGCTAAATAATTTAAATCTTTTTGGATATTTATTGTGGGACTTAAGAGAAGCAATAACCTTAGTTTATAAACAGAAAGTTTTATTGATTTCTTTTTTATAAAATAAGTTAAAAATGAGGAAATTATAGCTCATCTCAAATAGAAAAGAGCATTTTCAGTAAAAAAGATGCAAAACTGTAAATAAAAGAGTAGAGAAGATATATTTTTATCATTGTGTTTTCTTGAGTTAAGATAATAGGAAGGATTTTTTTTGTCTCAGGTCTTAACACCATTGCTTGACCGTGTTTGTTTTCCGCAAGATTTGCGGGCATTACCTGAGTCTGATTTGGTACAGTTGGCTGATGAGTTGCGGACCGCAACAATTGATGCGGTTTCTGTAACAGGTGGTCATCTTGGGGCGGGACTTGGTGTTGTTGAGCTCACTGTTGCATTACATTATATTTTTAATACACCAGAGGATAGGATTATTTGGGATGTTGGTCATCAAACCTATCCACACAAGATTTTAACGGGGCGTAGAGAAAAAATTCGCACATTACGTCAGGAGGGCGGATTATCTGGTTTTACAAAACGTTCAGAAAGTGTGTATGATCCATTTGGAGCGGGGCATTCGTCTACTTCTATTTCAGCGGGGCTTGGTATGGCAGTGGCAAGTGCTTTGAAAGTAGAGACAAGACGCAATATCATAACTGTCATTGGTGATGGTGCAATGTCTGCGGGCATGGCTTATGAAGCCATGAACAACGCTGGTGCTTTGAATGCACGCTTGATTGTTGTTCTTAATGATAACGATATGTCTATAGCACCACCTACAGGTGCTATGAGTGCACATCTTGCACGATTAGTGTCTCGTCCTTCTTATCGTCATTTGCGTGAACGCGTAAAGATGTTGAGCGAAAAATTGCCAAAGTTTTTTTTGGATAAAGCTCGTCGTTCAGAGGAATTTGCGCGTGGCCTTTTGGTTGGGGGAACTTTATTTGATGAGCTTGGCTTTTATTATGTTGGACCCATAGATGGGCACAATTTGGGGCATTTATTGCCTGTTTTTAAAAATGTTCGTGAATATCCTAATGGTCCTGTTTTGGTGCATGTTGTAACCCATAAGGGAAAGGGATATCCACCTGCAGAGGCCTCGTCTGATAAATATCATGGTGTTAATCGTTTTGATGTCACGACAGGAAAACAGGTAAAAGCATCAAGTAATATTCTACCCTATACCAAGGTATTTTCTAAAGCTTTAATAGAAGAAGCTCGCCATGATGATAAGATTGTTGGCATAACAGCAGCGATGCCAACAGGGACAGGCCTTGATTCTTTTGCGAAAAAATTTCCTGAAAAAATGTTTGATGTTGGTATCGCTGAGCAACATGCCGTAACTTTTGCGGCAGGACTTGCTTGTGAAGGGTATAAGCCTTTTGTTGCAATTTATTCTACTTTTTTACAGCGTGCTTATGATCAAATTATTCATGATGTATCAATTCAAAAATTACCGGTACGTTTTGCTATTGACCGAGCAGGTTTTGTGGGGGCAGATGGTGCAACACATGCTGGAAGTTTTGATATTGTTTTTTTGGCCACTCTTCCTGAGTTTGTTGTTATGGCACCTTCTGATGAGCTTGAACTGATGCATATGGTGCGTACAGCTGCAGCTTATGATCAGGGACCAATTTCTTTTCGTTATCCGCGTGGTGAGGGGATTGGTATAGATTTACCGCAACGTGGTGAGTTATTAGAAATTGGAAAAGGGCGCGTTCTGCGTGAAGGAAATAGAATCGCTTTGGTTTGTTTTGGAACGCGGATGTCAGAAGTGTTGCAAGCTGCTGATGCGTTGGAGGCTGAAGAATTGTCTACAACGGTTGCAGATGCACGGTTTGCAAAACCTTTAGATAAAGATTTGATGCGTCGTTTGGCACGTGAGCATGAGGTATTGGTGACAATTGAAGAAGGGGCAATCGGTGGATTTGGAGCGCACATATTACAATTTTTAGCGCAAGAAGGGCTCTTAGAGCATGGTTTGAAAGTTCGTACACTAAAATTTCCTGATGAATATTTGAATCATGGTTCACCAGAAAAAGTTCTTTCACGTGTCGGACTTGACGCTATGGGTATTTTAAACACGGTTTTTGCTGTTTTGGGACGCGAGATTCGAACAGGATAGAAAATTCGAGTATGAGATGGCTTCCAGAAAAAGACTCGATATTTTTTTAGTTGAAAAAAACTTTTTTACGACACGTTCACGCGCACGTGATGCAATTATGCGCCAAACTGTTAAAGTTAACGGAGAAATCGTTTTTAAAGCTGGGCAAATCGTTTTTGATGATGCAGAGATTACCGTTTGTGATCCAGCGCAGAATTATGTTTCTCGGGCAGCGTTAAAATTGATTGCTGCACTTGATGCATTTCCAATTGTAACGGACAAAGTGACAGCCATTGATGTTGGTGCATCAACAGGTGGTTTTACGCAAGTTCTCTTAGAGCGTGGAGCAGATCATGTCATTGCCGTTGATGTTGGGCATCATCAATTTGATAAACGTTTATTGGGCAACAGTGCTATAACGTTATTAGAAGGCTTGAATGTCAGAGATTTTAAACAGGAACATTTAGGTGGGCGAGAAATTGATCTTATCGTTTCAGATGTTAGCTTTATTTCGCTCAAACTTGCGTTGCCTCCCGTGTTGTCTTTAGCCAAGAAGGGTGCCCAAGCTGTTTTACTGGTAAAGCCTCAGTTTGAGGTTGGTCGTAAACACTTTAGTAAGGGAGGAATATTAAGTCCATCAAGTGCTAAAGAAACTGCTGAGGCGCTTTTTGTTTGGTTAAATACACAAACAGGGTGGAGTGCAAAAGGTTTAATTTCTTCCCCTATTACAGGTGGTGATGGCAACGTGGAATATTTACTATTCGGAGAAAAACAAGAGTGAATGACAATGTCATAATCGATCATATCGGAGCAAATGGTTATGGTATTGCTAAGACGTCTCACGGCTTCGTTTCTGTTCCTTTTACTTTACCAGGAGAGTGTGCTGAAATTACTGTTCATGGAAAATATGCAACATATATAACATTAAAAGAAAAATCATCAGAACGCATTGATACTCTTTGTCAGCATTTTGGAGAATGTGGAGGGTGTACTCTTCAGCATTGGCATATGGATGCTTATCGCGTATGGAAACAACAATTGGTTGTTGAGGCGCTTAAAAAGTATGGACTTAATAATGTTGTTGCGCCTTTAATAGAATGTAAACCTTATAGCCGACGGCGGATTACTCTAACAGCATCCATGACCCCACAGGGGCAAAAAGTTGGTTTTAACCGTTATCTCTCTCATGAGATTGTAGCTCTTGAGGAATGCCCAGTAAGCCGTCCAGAGCTTATTTCTCAGTTGCATAATATCAGAGAGCTCTGTGCTTTTCTAAAGAGCTCTGCCAAACGGTTTCATGTTACGATAACATGTGTTGAAAATGGTTTAGATGTTGCTTTAAGCGGTTGCATTATACACCATGAATCACTTCGTCAGAGAATGATCAGTGCTGCTCTTTCATATGGGATTATACGTTTATCTGTTGACGGTGAAGTTTTGGTTGAACGAGAAAAACCAGAGATTTACTTTGGAGATGTCCGTGTTGAATTTCCTTCTGGTGGTTTTCTGCAAGCAACTTGTGAAGCTGAAAATATAATGGGCAATATTATTTTGACTCATTTAAAAAAAGCAAAGAATGCTGTTGATTTGTTTTCAGGGGTAGGAACATTTACCTTGCGTATGGCAAAAAAGATGAATGTTCATGCAGTAGAAAATAATGAAGATGCATTAAGAAATCTAAATACAGCAGCACGTTTTGCGACTGGTTTAAAAACGGTCACTTGTGAAAAACGTGATCTTTTCCGACATCCCCTTTCTGTAAAGGAACTTGAATGTTTTGAGAGTGTTGTTTTTGATCCTCCCCGTGCTGGTGCAGAGCAACAAGTACGTGAATTAGCGAAGACAACAGTATCACGTGTTGTGGCAATTTCTTGTAATCCTACTACATTTGCTCGTGATTTATCTCTTCTTGTTGCAGGGGGGTATACAGTAGAAAAAATCATACCGATTGATCAATTTTTATGGTCACCACATGTCGAAGTTGTTGCTGTTTTGAGCAAAAAGAAAAAAAAGAAAGGTTGGAAACTTTAGCCTGAAAGTTTTTTAATACTATGAAGATTTTTTAAAAGTTGACCTGTGTATTATTATAAAATTTCTCCAAAATTTATCTATAATAATAACCTTTTTCTCGTTGAGCTAAGAGCACTGAATGTAGAAAGTGCTTTTTTCTTTTAAGCTTTTTTATTATGAAATATAAAAGACAAGTTACCCCACACAAAAAAACCACACAAAAGACTAATATCTTACGAAAAAGATGTGTCTGAATAAGCCTGTGCCGTCGTTATATTTGCCATCCCCTAATGTTTCTTAAAACTCTTGGTACTTGAGACGGCCCATAAGAGGAATCTTTAGTCTTTTCTTGTACAGTTTTTATCCATATAACTCTCCCCGCCTGTAACGTATAAACGAATGATTTTGATTGATCCAACAGACACAGATTTAAAATGAGAGAATCTTGCGGTATTCAAGGTTCTAATACAATATGAATAACGCTAGATTATCTTTATAAATCAATTCATTGTAATCTCCCCCTCACAAAATGGTCATAATAGACGAGAAGGAGGCAATACTGGGAAGGAATGAGCAAGCTTATTCCTCTATAAGCGCAGTTCCACCGATTGTCATATTATTGATTCGAAGATGAGGTTGACCAACACCAACAGGGACATTTTGCCCTGCTTTTCCGCACATACCAATACCATTATCTAGTTTACTATCATTACCAATCATTGTGATACGTTTCATAGCATCCGGTCCATTTCCAATAAGAGTTGCACCTTTGATTGGTGCACAAATTTTGCCATTTTCTACTCGGTATGCTTCAGTACATTCAAAGACGAATTTTCCGGAAGTAATATCAACTTGTCCTCCACCAAATGAAACAGCATAGATACCACTTTTAAGTGAAGAAAGGATTTCTTCAGGTGTTTTATCTCCTCCTAGCATGATTGTATTGGTCATTCGTGGCATTGGTGCATAAGCATAAGATTCACGCCGTCCATTTCCAGTTGATTTACCTCCCATAAGCCGTGCATTAAGTCTGTCTTGCATAAAACCAACGAGTTTTCCATCTTCAATGAGAACGTTATATCCTGAAGGGGTCCCCTCATCATCGACAGTGAGAGAGCCACGGCATTGTGGAATTGTTCCATCATCAACAACTGTAACACCTTTTGCTGCAACTTGTTGTCCTAAAAGTCCAGCAAAAGCCGATGTTTTTTTACGGTTAAAGTCACCTTCTAAACCATGACCTACGGCTTCATGGAGCATAACACCAGGCCATCCGTTAGCTAAGACAACATCAAAAGATCCAGCAGGTGCTGCTTCTGCTTCTAAATTTGTTAAAGCCATACGTAAGGCTTCATCCGCGGCTTTTTTCCAATTGTCTTCATGAATAAATTGGTTAAATGCTTGTCTCCCTCCACATCCATAAAAACCATTTTCACGACGATTGCCTTCAGCTGCGACCACAGATATAGAAAGTCGCACAAGGGGACGAATATCACGAACCAAATAACCATCTGCACGTAAAATTTCAACATGTTGTAGCGAGCCGGAAAGAGAAACAGTCACCTGATGCAATTTATCATTTTTAGCACGTAAATAGGCATCAATTTTTTGCAAAAGAGCACTTTTTTCTTCAAATGATGGAGCATCAAGGGGATTATGCGGTTGATAAAGCCTTTTGTTTGTTTGTTGAGGTGCTATGCTATAAGTCCCTGCATGATTATTATAGGTAACAGCTTTAGCAGCTTCACTGGCACGTTTGAGTGCAGCAGCTGATAACTCACTAGAGTGAGCATATCCAGTAGCCTCTCCAGCAACAACGCGTAGTCCAAATCCCATATCTTGATGAAATGAGCCGTTTTTAAGCTGTCCATTATCAAATAAAAGAGCTTCGCTTTCTGTGTACTCAAGGTAAAGCTCACCATCATCAGCATGATGAAGTGTTTCCTGTATAAGTGATTGCACTTTAGAGGAAGCAATATCAAAATGATCAATCAGCGATTTCATAAGAATTATCCTATTTTTATGGGGGCTCAGAAGATTTTTATCAATCTAATTTTAAGAATCTTTCAAAATATACGATGAGATTTTGATTGTTTAAAATGTATTGATTTCATTCATGTCGGTAAGGTTGCATAGGCGTCGCCAAGACCATGAAGGTCAACAAAACCTCCAATCCCTTGTTCCGGAGTTGTAAAGATAAAATAGGTTGCCATTTTTCCTTTTAAAAAGAGCTGCAATATGTCTTCTTTAAGAAAGGCTTCAGCAACACAATTATCACCAAGACAACGACGATATTCCATTCTGCCCATATTTTTATCGTCAATTTTAATTCCAACGCCAGGACGTAATTCAACGCGAATCGGAACAAAAACACGCATCAAAGCACCTTGCTTTTGAGGAAGTTTATAAAATGTAACGCGCAAGGTAATATCTTGACGCCCTTGTGTGTGAACGTTTTGTACAACTTCACACTGTATGTTAGGTGTACCTGGTGGTAGAGAACACACTTTTGTCCATGCACCATAGGTTTGCGGAGCAGGGACATCTTGTGCATAGGGTGTTTGTGCAAATGCATGACTGATAAAACTACTATAAAGCGTGTAAAGAACAGCACCAATAAAAAAAGTTTTTTTGAGTAATTTATAAAGTATCACAGAAAATCCTATCCGACTCAACACCCACAACCATGCATAGATTTACATAAAAAAATGAATTCCCCATAAAAAACCATAACACAAAATCAGTATTTACCCAAATATATTAATTCATATGATATATTTTTATGATACATTTGTAATGTGGAGAGAACGTTGATTGAAAAAATGTATTTTTATTGCCAATATTTCCATTTACTTTTAGGGGATACGTGCGAAAGAGATATTTCATATTTTCTCAAAAATACGATTGGTCTTAATGGGTCATTTCCATACGCTAGATAATATTTGTCAGATAATATTGGATTTGTGAATGACAGAAATGGAAAAGGGCTTTGAGTGGAATGTCAGTTTCAGAAGAGTTATCGGTTGTGAATGGTAAATCAACGCCACCAAAATCCGGTATTGGTGATTACATCACATTATTAAAGCCACGTGTTATGTCTCTTGTGGTCTTTACGGCTCTGGTTGGTTTGCTTGTATCGCCTGTTCCTATCAATCCGTGGTATGGTTTTTTAGCAATTTTATGTATTGCTGCTGGTGGCGGTGGTGCGGGAGCACTGAACATGTGGTATGATGCTGACATTGATGCTGTGATGGAACGGACTAAAAAGCGTCCTATTCCCATGGGTAAAATCAGCTCCCAAAAGGCATTTATTTTTGGCATGGTTCTTTCTATGCTCTCGGTATTGGTTATGGGGAGCTTCATTAATTGGTTTGCGGCATTTTTTCTTGCGTTTACGATTTTCTTTTATGTCGTTATCTATACAATTTGGTTAAAGCGTATCACACCACAAAATATTGTTATTGGTGGTGCTTCTGGGGCTTTTCCACCAATGATTGGATGGGCCGTGACAACAGGGACAGTGAGTATTGATAGCTTTTTATTATTTTTAATCATTTTTATGTGGACCCCCCCTCACTTTTGGGCTCTTTCTTTATTTTCATCTCTTGATTATGAGGCTGCAGGTATCCCTATGATGCCTAATGTACGAGGTGAACATTCAACAAAAAAACAGATTTTATTTTATACTGTTTTGATGGCATTGTGTGCTGCTGCTCCTTGCTTTACTGGTCTTGGCGGAATTTTTTATGGTATTTTTTCAACAATTTTAAGCATTATCTTTATTTATTTTGCCTATCGTTTATGGAAAGCTGATACACATAATGAAACTATTTTGATGGCCAAAAAAACGTTTTTCTTTTCGTTACTTTATTTGGCAGCTATCTTTGGAATTCTTTTGATTGAATCTCTTGTTTGGTATTTTATCGCTCTTTAGTTGCGTAAAATGAAAGAGCAAATTTTAAAAGAGCTTTTCTTCAAGAAAATGCTGTAAGAAAACACGATAGAGTGTGTTCTTATGCAAAAGATGATATTGCACGTTTTTTTACATTGCTTATTCATGTATAATAATAGGTTGTTTGAATATATAGCTAAAACTATAGAGATTAAGGATGATTTATGTCTGGACTTCCCCCTTTAACGATACGTCTTTGTGGTCCACGTGGATTTTGTGCAGGGGTTGATCGTGCTATCCAGATTGTTCTGCTTGCATTAAAAAAATATGGTGTTCCAGTATATGTTCGTCATGAAATTGTACACAACCGCTACGTAGTTGAGGGATTACAGCAACGGGGTGCTGTTTTTGTCGAAGAACTTAATGAGATTCCAGAAGAACATCGCAATCAACCAGTTGTTTTTTCTGCTCATGGTGTACCAAAATCTGTTTCAGAAGAAGCACGATACTATAATTTGTTTTATCTCGACGCAACATGTCCGTTGGTCTCGAAAGTTCATAAACAAGCGATACGACATCAACGTCATGGTCGTCATGTTATATTGATTGGTCATGCTGGTCATCCTGAGGTGATAGGGACAATGGGACAGCTTGAAGAAGGGGTTGTGACGCTTATTGAAACGATAGAAGATGCTTTGCATTATCAACCCAATGATCCAGATAAATTAGGATTTGTTACACAAACAACGCTTTCTGTTGAAGATACTGCAGGAATTATCGATATATTACAACAACGTTTTCCTACATTAGCAGCACCAGCGGCTGAATCAATTTGCTATGCTACAACGAATCGACAAGATGCGGTTAAAGCAGCGGCAAAGGGGAGTGATTTGTTTTTGATTGTTGGAGCACCAAACTCTTCTAATTCACGACGTTTAGTAGAGGTTGCCGAAAAGTCTGGTGCGCGGCAAGCTATTTTAGTTCAGCGCGCTGATGAAATTAATTTTGAAAACCTAAAATCTCTTTCTATAGTCAGTCTTTCAGCAGGGGCTTCGGCTCCTGAAATTATTATTGATGAAATTATTTCAGCATTTCGTGAGCGTTATGATGTCACAATAGAATTAGCTGAAACAGTGGTAGAAACGGAAAAATTTTTAGTGAGTCGCGAATTACGCGACGTCATTTTAACGTCTCAAGATATGGCTTTCGTTAATGGTCAAGCAAATAATGCAAAAAATGAAAATCAGAATACAGACATGTCTACAACGAAAGCAGAATAATGGCCGTTTATACAGATATTCACCCAAATGATTTAAAAGTGTTTTTAACACGTTATGCAATAGGATCACTTTTGTCTTATCAAGGTATAGAAGAGGGGATTGAAAATTCTAATTTTATGTTAGAGACAACACAAGGGCGATTTATTTTAACACTTTATGAAAAGCGTATTTCAAAAGATGATTTACCTTTTTTTTGTCGCTTGATGCAGCATTTAGGACAGCGTGGAGTTCCTTGTCCTCAACCTGTTATTCAAAATGATGGAATGATGATCTGTGAACTAGCAGGACGTCCTGCTGCTATTATTACTTTTCTGGAAGGAGAGTGGATCCGCCAGCCCAATATAGATCATTGTGGCGAAGTGGGGACGGGGTTAGCACAATTACATTTAGCAGGACAGGATTTTACACTCAGTCGTAAAAATACTCTTTCTGTTATGGATTGGAAGGTATTGTGGCAACGTTGTCAAACCAAAGAAGATGCATTGTTAAAAGAATTTGGACAAAAAATTGAGTTGGAATTGGCTTTTTTACAGGAAAATTGGCCATGTAATTTACCAATAGGCATTATTCATGCAGATTTATTTAATGATAACGTTTTTTTTGTGAATCATCGTCTTTCTGGGATGATAGATTTCTATTTTGCTTGTAATGACTTTTTTGCTTATGATTTAGCGATCTGTTTAAATGCTTGGTGCTTTGAGCCTGATCATTCCTATAATCTTACCAAAGCACGTAAGTTATTGGAAAATTATCAAAAAATAAGACCATTGATCCCTTTAGAATTGGACAAGATGGTCTTATTAGCTCGTGGTGCATCTCTACGTTTCTTACTCACACGTCTATATGATTGGTTTAATACACCGCCTAATAGCTTTGTTATTAAGAAAGATCCATGGGAGTATTGGCACAAGCTTTGTTTTTTCAGTAATGTAAATTCGCTAAGTGAATTAGGTTTTTAAATTTTATGGCAACTCAACAAAAAGTCGTTGAAATTTATACAGATGGTGCTTGCTCAGGGAATCCTGGAGTTGGAGGATGGGGAGCAATTTTACGCTGGAATGGTCATGAACGGGAGCTTTATGGCGGTAAGGTCCATACGACAAACAATCAAATGGAACTCATGGCGGCAATTTGTGCATTAAAGGCGCTTAAAGAGCCCTGTTTGGTCGATCTTTATACAGACTCAGTTTATGTACGTAACGGTATATCTAAGTGGATTGAAGATTGGAAAAAGAATAATTGGCGCACTGCATCAAAAAATCCTGTTAAAAATATGGAGCTATGGCAAGCTCTTGAGGATGCTAGTTCTTGTCATACAGTTAGATGGCACTGGGTAAAAGGGCATGCGGGACATCCAGAAAATGAACGCGCAGATGCCCTTGCTCGCAAAGCAATTACTCAATATCGTGAAAATGGACGTTTTCCAGCATAATTGCTTTTTGAGAGCTTTTTCTTTTATCACGGAGACGCAAGAGGGGTTGGCTGCGTATGGAATATGAATGTTCCACTTAAGGCGTGATCTTTAAAAGCAACTGTATAAAAAATTTTTTGGTTTATTTCTTCTGGTGTGAAATAGAGTGGAGCACTGAAGAGTGTATATTCTGCGTTATCACTGACTTTTCTTGCTGCTCCAATTTGCATTTCTCCTCCATCTAAAAAGAGAGAGGAAGGAGTGGTTTTGTTGTTATTTTGTATTTTTATAAGAAGGGTACTATTATTTTTTTCAGCACTTATTTTTAGTGCATTCTGCGTCATGCGGGGCAAAGAATTTTGCGCCTTTTTTAAGAAGGAAGCAGGAAGCTGTTTATTTTTAAGAGCAGATGGCGAAAAATCAAAGTTAACAGTAAATGGAAGACAGATTTTATTACATAATCCAAGAGTGAAAGCACCACTTAAATTTTTGCTTGAACCAGAAAGATTGAAGGGCAATATTACTTTATCTTTATAACCTAATGACCAATCATTTTCTGTTTCAAAAAGCTGTGGAGTAGGATAAAAGATTTCATAAGAAATCTGTTGGTTGAAATTAAAAAATGGTGCCATGCCAGAATTACCTGGATTACGCCAGTAAGTTTTCCATCCTGGTTTAAGCACAATTTCAATAATACCTTCTCTTATTCCAGAAAGAGAAGGTTCAGTGATTGCTAATCGGATACGACCACCCTCTGATTCATACCAAGATGTTGCGAAAAGCTGGAGTTTTTGTTCTGTTTGAGCATTTACAGGAATGTTAAGTAATTTTAAAACTAAGAATGTTAAGCATAAAGTAACTAAAAGCTTTTTATAAAAGAAAGTTGCGATATTTTGTAACTTTGTAAATATGTGACTTTTTTTCATTGGAGTTTTATTTTCCTAGTGTACTAAATGAACAAACTTTTATCATGTAAATTATGGAGAATAGCAGATTAATGAAGCAGTGTAATGGCTTTTTGGGTGGTCAATTACTCATAGCAATGCCTGGAATGAATGACAAACGCTTTATTCGTTCTGTTATTTATATTTGCGCGCATTCTGATGCTGGTGCGATGGGCATCATTCTCAATCAATTGCATCATATTGATTTTCCAGAGCTTTTGCTTCACTTAGGAATCATAGACAGTGGCCAAAAAAAAAGTCTTTCTGAACCGATAAAAAATTTTCCAGTTCGCTATGGTGGTCCTGTTGATCCTTCGCGTGGTTTTGTCCTTCATTCAGATGATTATGCTTGTGAAGAAACTGTTTTTATTGCGGATAAGATCTGTTTTACTGCGACAATTGATATATTAAAAGCGATCAGTTGCGAACAAGGTCCGCAACATGCACTGGTCGCATTAGGCTATGCTGGATGGAAAGCGGGGCAACTTGAGGCAGAAATTTCTACAAATGGTTGGCTAATCAGTTCTACATCACCTAGTTTTCTTTTTGAAAGCGATTTAAGCTGCAAGTATGATAAAAGTTTAACACGCATGGGTATCGATCCAACTTATCTTGCTTCTGAAATGGGACACGCGTAGAGTTTTTTCTAAGCTTTTTAACTTTACACGTTATTTTATCCCTTATGTTTTTATCTTATAAGGGAAATGGCTCTGAACGAGCGTAATTAATTCTTCTATGGCAATCGGTTTCGTCACAAGTGTACTTTGAACATATTTACAACCTTCTTGACGGAGGAAGATTGCTTCTTTTTCATTTTCAACACCTTCTGCGATAATTTGCAAATTAAGATCTGTTGCCATATTAATGATAGACTTGAGAACAATTTTCTTCTTAAGAGAGTCGATTGAGATAAGTGAACGATCAAGTTTAACCATATCAAATGGATAACGTACGAGATAGGTCAGAGACGAATAACCTGTTCCAAAATTATCGAGTGCGAGATTCATTCCAAGTGTTTTAATTTGTTCAAGAAAGTGCGCTGATTGTTCAGGATTATTTCTTAAGACAAATTCAGATATTTCAATCATTAAGCGTCCTTTGTGGAGCGGATGCCGAAGCAAAGCGGCACGCAATTGACTGATAAAACGAGGATGAATCATTTCTGCGCTTGGTAAATTAATTGAAATAAAGAAAGATTGTTGGGAAAACTTTTCTTGTACATTTATAAGATCGATAATGGCATTATCAATGATAAATTGTGACAAATCCATAACAATTTGTTCATTTTCTACGATTTTTATGAAATCAGAGACATTTAAATTTCCATAAGTGGGATGATGCCATTCTACAATTGTTTCAAAACCAATAATATGTCCGTCTGATAAATTAAGAATAGGATGGTAGAGGATTTTCATCTCATTACGTTTTATTGCATAATGAACATCTTTCTCCAGAGTATTATGTTCGAGACCCAAAGTGCGAAAATTAGGACGAAAAGGTTCAATATGGTTCCCACCCATTTGTTTTGCGCGAATCATCGCTAACTCACTATCATTAAAAATATCTTTAGCCGTCGACCGGCTTTCACTCCATGTAACCAATCCGATAGAGGTTGAAAGGATTATTTTATTTTCTGAAAGTGAAATAGGTGCTGAAATTGTTTTGTGCAAATGATCTGCAAATGCTGCAATTTTTTGTGGTTCGGTTTCACTGAGTAAAATAATTGCAAAGCGGTCTGCTGAAAGACGCGATAAGGTGTCTTGAAAGTTAATGAGACGATTTAAACGACGTGCGATTATAAGCAGTACAGTATCCCCAACTGCTATGCCTAATTTGCGATTAATTTGGCGAAAATTATCAAAATCAATCATAAAGACGGTTGGTCTAATTTTGATATTTGCTTTCGCTAAAGAGGTATAATTTTGTAGTCTATCAAAGAAAATTTGTTGGTTAGGAAGTCCGGTTAAGCTGTCGTGGATTGCATCATGCAATAAGCGTTCTTCGGATTTTTTATGGTTAGTAATATTGACAATGGTTCCAATGACACGTGTGATTTTTCCATCTTTTTGCATAGCCGGACGTGCACGAAGAGAAAACCAATGATAATAACCACCACCGGAAGAAAGCCGAAAAATTTGATCAATGCGCCCTTTTTTATTTTTAAGAATGATATCCAATACGGCTTGAAAGCGTTCACGATCATCATGGTGCAAGGCTGAAATCCAGTTGCGCATAGGTCCATTGAGGTTATGAATTTCAGTACCAAAAAGGGTTGCCATGTTTGGATGTACAACAATACGGTCACGCTCAATATTCCAATCCCAAATAATATTTCCAGCTCCCTTTGCTGCGAGTACTTGTTGTTCAAGGTCGGAAAATATTCCTTCATGGAAAGCGTCATTAGAAAAAGTTTGTTGCAGGACAGTAAAGCTAATGAGAAGAACAATGAGCACTAATCCTCCCGCTAATGCTGGCTGGATAATATCATTGTTTAAATGTCCAGCTATGCAGGCATAGGCTCCAACACACCAAAAGCTAATGAGCAACCATGTTGGAATAAGCATAATGGCGCGGTCATAGCTTCTGATTGAGAAATAGATGATTAATATTATACCAAGCACAGCGGTAAGGCCAAAAGACAAACGCGCAATTCCAGCTGCTCTGATGGGATCATAAATAGCAAAGGCTCCTAGACTGCAAAACGCAATGGTCCAAGCGATAGCACCGTAATTAAAATGATAATGCCAGCGGTTAAGGCTGAGATAGGTAAAAAGAAAAATGAAGAGTGTAGCAGTAAGTGCTACTTCTGTACCAGCACGCCAGATTGGTTGGGTTGTGAGTGTAACTGCAAAGAATTTATTTAAAAAGTTGAAGTCAATACCAATATAAAAAAGCACTGCCCAAGCAACTGCCGCTGTTGCAGGAAACAGCCCTGTTCCACGGACGACGAAGAGAACAGTTAACAAAAGCGCTAAGAGACCTGATATCCCAAGAAGAATACCATGATAAAGCGTATAAGAATTAATTGCATCTTTATAAGCTTCAGGTTGCCATAAATAGATTTGCGGTAGATTTGCAGAGTTAAGTTCGGCCACAAATGTAATAACAGCACCAGGGTTAAGGGTAATACGAAAGATATCAGAGTTTGCACTAAGTTGACGATCGAGGGAAAAACCTTCGCTTGGCGTTATGGATTGAATCCTTGATGATCCAAGGTCTGGCCAAAAAAATCCAGAACGTGCCATGCGGTAATGGGGGGCAACGATGAGACGATCAACTTGTTCATCTGTTGGATTTGCAAGAGAAAAAACTGCCCAATTTCCGGAAAATTTTTCATTTTTTGCCTGCACTTCAATACGCCATACAATACCATCTGGTCCTGGTGCTGTACTTGTTTGAAAAATAGAGTTGTTTGTGTGGTGAATTTCAATTGCTTTTGAGAGATCAAGAGCAGCATCTTGAGAAGAAATTTTAACTGGTTCAATTGCTTGTGCTGATGTAAGATGGACAAAAGAACTAACGACTACAATGAAAATGATGTCAATTATTTTACGCAAACTCTTCACAATGTCCCACTCTCAATATTTTAGGATGTTTAATTTTCATTTCGACTTTTGAGAAAAAACGTCCACCTTTTATAATTTATTTACATAATAAATTGTTATCACTTTTCTTAAGTTATGTGATTTTATATACAAATAGACCACACACCCATTTGCTTCAATGGAACCTGAAGCGAATGAAATTTTATATTTTAAAAGGGCAAAGTTAAACCATGAATTTTCAGATTTCACGGATATACCTTCACTTATTAGAATCTTTATCACATGAAGTATGAATTGGGTAGTTTTGTACGCCTATTTGCCCAATATTTCCAAAACTTATTTAATGAGGAGAGCTTTTGTGGTAAATTTTATGATAAAATATGTGACGTTATTGTGATGTTGCATTGAAAAGAAGTTTTTACTTTAGCTTGTATGAAAGAGTTGACGTTAAATCATCAAAATTTATAAGGGGTCCTACAGGTCCGACAGCAGTTAGTGTTGGAGTGGAGTTTGTAAAAAGACGATGTGCTAAATCAGTTAATCTTTTAGGAGTGATGAGATTGAGGCGTTCAATTGTTTCCGATATTGGAATTGGTCGACCATAAAGGAGTATTTGGCGAGCAATGAGATGTGCTTGACTAGAGGGATTTTCCTGTGACATTGTCAGATTTGCACGATATTGCGTTTGTGCTCGTTGCAGTTCGTTGGCGTGAATATTTTTGCTGACCTTGGAAAGTTCATCAAGAATCACAGGAATAAGTTCTTTGAGCCCTTCTTGTCCGGTAGCTGCGTGAACACCAAAAAGCCCAGTATCTGAAAATCCCCAATGAAAAGCATAAATAGAATAGCATAATCCACGTTTCTCTCTTACCTCTTGAAAAAGACGTGAAGACATACCACCACCAAGAATGATAGAAAGAATTTGAGCTGCATAAAAATCACGCGCGTGATAAGCACGCCCTTCAAACCCTAGAACAACTTGTGTATCCATTAAATCGCGATATTCACGAAAGTCGCCACCGACATAATTTGCAAGATTAGTAAGAGGTGCGGTTGAATGGGAGCGAAAAGTACCAAAACGACTTTCAACTTCTCGCAAGAAACTTTCGTGCTTTACAGCTCCTGCAGCAACGACAATCATACGATCTGCACTATATTGTTTATTGATGAAATCATGGAGATCAGTAGATGTAAATGATTGAATAGTTTTAGCTGTTCCTAAAATAGAGCGTCCAAGGGATTGATGACGAAAGGCTGTTTCTGTAAAGTGATCAAAAACAATATCATCAGGAGTGTCATGGGCAGCACCAATTTCCTGAAAGATTACTTGTTTTTCTCGTTCTAGTTCATCGTCGTCAAATTTTGAATGCATTAAAATATCGGCTAAAATGTCTATAGCAAGTGGGATATCGCTTTTAAGTACACGTGCAAAGTAAGCTGTTGTTTCAATACTGGTTGTAGCATTGATTTCACCGCCAACATCTTCAATATCGGTTGCAATTTGAAAAGCAGTACGGTTTTCGGTTCCTTTAAAAGCCATATGCTCAAGAAGATGAGCAATACCATGCTGTGTAGAGGTTTCATTGCGTGAGCCCACTTTAACCCATATTCCGAGGGCAACACTATCAATTTGTTGCATTGTATGTGTGGCGATAGTCAAACCATTACTAAGGCGACATATATCTACATCCATGTATCTACAACTCCATTAAATAAGCTAAACACCTCATTGCAAGGGTATCAGAATATTCTTGATTTAAATTAATGCAGCTAACTTTAATAAGATGCACGCGATTTTAAAGAAATATAATCTTTTACTATTTTTTCATCATTAGCAAGATTTATAAAATGTTCTTCGTGTTTCATTACATCATTGAGATGAGATGGCCATGGAGCATGAAGGCCACAAGCGCTTTTAATAGTATCAGGAAATTTAGCTGGATGAGCCGTGGCAAGAACGATCATTGGAATATGCGGTTTTTTGTTTTCACGCGCTACTTGAAGAGCGACCGCTGTATGTGGATCAACAAGATAGCCACTTTCCTTATAGACACTATCAATTGTTTGAGCTGTTGCAGCCATGTTGCTTTTTCCAGCGGAAAATAGGGAACGAATATTTTTGAGTTGCTTTTCATCAAGAGTAAAGAGACCCGTTTTTTTCAAGTTTTCCATTGCATTGCGAATCCACATTGGATCACGATTGCCACTTTCAAAGAGCAAACGTTCAAAATTAGAAGAGACCTGAATATCCATAGAAGGTGATGTTGTATGGACTATTGGTTGTGTTTTGTAAGTACCACTGGTCAATGTACGTACAAGGATGTCGTTATCATTCGTTGCGATGACCAGTTGAGCAATGGGTAATCCCATACGGGCTGCGACATAACCTGCAAAAATATCACCAAAATTTCCAGTAGGAACAGTAAATGAAACAGCTCTATCAGGTGCTCCTAAAGAAAGTGCAGATGAAAAATAGTAAACAATTTGCGCCATGATACGCGCCCAATTTATAGAATTAACACCTGAAAGTGCTCTTTTTTTACGAAAATTGTGGTCATTAAACATTGCTTTGACAAGAGCTTGGCAATCATCAAAATTTCCTTCAATGGCAATGGCATGAACATTGGAACAATGATTGGTTGTCATTTGCCGTTGTTGAACAGGCGATACACGTCCTTTAGGAAATAAAATAAAAATATCTGAGTGTTCTTTTCCAGCAAAAGCCTGTATTGCAGCTCCTCCTGTATCACCTGATGTTGCAGCAATAATCGTTGCACATCTATTTTTTTCAGTCAAAACATAATCCATCAGTCGAGAAAGAAACTGCATTGCTACATCTTTAAAAGCTAAAGTAGGACCATGAAAGAGTTCAAGGATAAATTCATCTGCTCCAGTTTGTCGTAACGGACAGATTGCTGGATGGTGAAAGGTTGCATAAGATTCAGCGATCATATTTTCAAAAGCTGTATATTCGATTTCGTTATTCACAAAGGGCCACAGAATAGTTTTAGCAATTGTTGTATAGGACTGACCACGAAGTGCTCGTAACGCATCAAATGATAGCTGAGGAAATTTATCTGGCAAATAAAGTCCCCCATCACTTGCCAACCCTGTCATGATTGTTTCCGTAAAGCTTAAAGCAGGAGCTTCACCTCTCGTGCTGATATATTCCATAAGTCTTATCCTTTTTTTATTTCTGGCAAATTGATGAAGTTATTTATTTCACGTTTTTCATAATATTTAAATTATTAAATGGATAGAGCTTCTTTTCTTCTTTTTAATTCAATAATGAAAGGAAATAGCCTTAAGCATTTTTATTTTTGAGATATAAACGCCAAATGTTCACAGAAAATCTGTTACAGTCAAATTTTTTTTCTCTATTATTCATTCACTTAAATTTTACAACGTATCTTCACTTGTACACCTTCTTAAATAATAAAATTAAATAGATAGAATGGTATTTATTGAAGAACTTTTGTATAAAACTCAATCATTCATAGTTATTTTATGCTCTTAATACTTTGTAACAATTAAATCTGCTAAACTGAATGTTAAAATGATACATCTCAGAACTCACATTGGAAGATTTATAAGGTAATTTTATGGCATTTCGTGCGCAAATCTATACTTTGAATAATCTTTTTTAGCTTAATTTATCACTTTGTATAATAATAGATATTATATTTGTGCTATACAGTATGGTAACCTAAAGTTTATCCATAGAAAACATACAACAGCCTGCTAAATGATGGGAAGCAGGCTGTAAAGTATTTTCATTTTAAATAGAAAAAAATAACTAAGTATCTTTGAATTATTTGCCTTTAATTTTTCCTATTGCCCATCCGATTATCCCGCTAAATATGGCCATAACAGATCCAGTCAAGAATCCAAAACCCAAAGCTCCTACTGTAGAAAAAACTCCTAGCGTAATTGGTTCAAACACTTTCTCAAATTTTCCTTCAAAGGCAGATTCACTTTTTGCTTTATGAGTGAAACTTGGGACATAAAGAGCAGCTATATCGATAGCTTTTTTCTTTCCTTGTTCTATTAAAGAGACAGTTTCCCATTGAGTATCATTTTTCAAATGATTGGCATGAACATTTATAACTTGTGAAAGCAGAAAAGCAACTGCTATAAAAATATTTAATACGTAAGTTTTCAATACTTTAATCATAGTTTACCACCAATACTTTTATTTTAATCTGAATTGAATAGATGCATCGGCAGAATTAGTGCACATTGAGAGAAACAGAAGCATTTAAAGCTTTTTTCACTCTTAGTGTGATAATTCATTAGTTTTTGTCATCAACAATGGATAAACACGGAATATGTTCATAGTTTATATTTCATATGAGAAGGTCTTATTCTGATGAAATTTCAATTTTAACGAGATTTAAAATACAATATTATTTTACTTATTATCCATCCTAAAAACATGCCTATCGTACTTGATGCATATCCAAGTGCCATCCCCATACCAAAAGCCCCGAGTGTAAGAGGTTCAACAACCTTTTCAAATTTTCCTTCAATAGTAGCTTCATTACCCACTCCACGATTTAGACTAGGTCTATAGAGAGAAACGGTATGGACTGCATCCTTTCTTTTCTGTTCTATTGCAGAAACAAAAATATTCTCACGATGAGTACTATTTTGTAAAGAGTTTGCATGCACATTTACAACCTGAGAAAGAGAAAAGGCAGAAATAATGAAAATACTTAATATATGATTTTTAAATAATTTAATCATAATTTACCTCAAATATTTATACTATTCAATATATATGCGTAAATTTATACTTAATTTATACTTTGGATATTTGGATGTAATCTACAACATTTATATTTTGTAGCATAATGAGCTTCATTATGTAATTATTTACAATGAATTATAGCCACATAATAAAGCTATTATTATAGAGTTCTAGACGAGGTTGAATTATTTGAACATCAATACTATGTCCTTTATCCAACTTATTATCGATCCTATAAAGCTCATTACATGTCCAGTAAACAATAGCCCCATTCCTATAGTCATAGGCTCAACGACCTTTTCAAATTTTCCTTCACCTATTGTTCCATGTTCTGTTTGATAATTTACAGACGGAGCATAGAAAGCAGTCGTAGAAACTACATCGGATTTCGCATATTTTACTTGTTCCATTGGGAAAACAGAAAATTCCTCTTTTGGAGTATCGTTTTTCAAATAGTTTGCATTAACATTTACAGTTTGTGAAATAAAAAAAGTGCTCACTATAAAAATGCTTAAAATATAATTTTTAAATATTTTTACCATAACTTTACCTCAAATATTTTTAAGTTATATATGTAAGAAATATACATAATGTTTATGTATATCACACTATATACAAGCCATATAGTTCAATATGTATTTTTAGTCAATAATAAAAATACATATAAAAATATAACTATAATTTTTATAAACGTTATTGTAAAAAAGTAACAGTCATAATTACAAATTATATTTTTTAAAAACTTTATACAATATTTTATTATGTGTTATATATAAAATAACATATGGTTATCGTATAATTTTTATAAAATGACATTAATATATTTTTTAAATACATTTATAGATAATAAAATTGATCAAAATTTTTACATATTAAATATATAAAAAATTATTTATTATCGATAGTATAATAGAAAAAATGAAAATTATGATGTGGTTATAAAAATATTATTAACAATTAAAATATGAATGGACACGCTAAAATTTTATTATTTATAGTATTTATTATAGATAGTCATTATTGTAGAATGTGTGTTCTATAGATATTATTAAATTATTATTCAATGGTTATTTAATTGCATCGTGATAGCAGAATAATAATTCTTACTTTACTATTAAATATATACATTTATCTTATAGATAATAATATGTTATAGATACTAAAAAATGTACAATTTTCTCATAGTGTAAAGTAGAGCTCGAATTGGATAGAGATAAATGATATTATCTTTTTATTGCCAATGTGAACAGCATATTACTATGATGCAAGGCAGTGTATAGAAGAATATAATTTAGACATATTTATGAGTGCCGAAAGATCAGCATTAGATAATATTTTCAACACTTTCTTCTTTCCAAACTGAAAAGCCGCTTTTATTTTTAGAAAGTGGATTACTTTTGAAAAGATCTGATTTCATTGCTTATTTAAAAAGGCTATTAAGTGCTTTCGGAAAATTTTAAGCAACTATTGGTATCGCTGTCGCTTGTTTAACATGATTATATGTTTCATATTTATGTGCTTTTTTAAAGAAACCGTTCTCAAGGTACTCAAGCCTATTTTGCAATGATAGATATGATGATAAAGCCCCCATAATATAAAATTCTTAGGGCATCAGAATTTTTGACGTTTATAAAGAAGAAAGATGGCATTGCCATACACTTTTCTCGCTCCTAATGTTGCTACAATTTTTGCCTTTTGAGATGATTCATTAAAAGGCATTTTTATTTCTTTATTTATTTAATTCAGCATATCTAGGTTTGAAATGAGAGAATCTTACAATATTCGGTTTTTTTGCTTAATTTGAATCATGATAAATTATGATTATAAATCAATATATTGTCTGTAAATTACTTGGTATGAAATATTTTTTATAAAATGCACATCTTCATAAGAGTGTATTCTTTTTGTTTTTTGTAATCTTAGGGAGGTTGTACCAATTGATGCTGTTAAAATACTATTTAAGCAGCAAAGTAAATAAGCCTTCAACAAGTTTATGAGATTTGGATTGAGTAAATATAAGCCTTTGTAACTCAACAAGGACGCATTTGTCATTTTCAATAAAGTCTTGTGTTCCATAGATTCCGCGAATTTTAATATTTTTTCCATGATCAATAGGCACATCCCTTACAATTTTACCATAGTATGTGATTTTTTTGATCAGATGAAAGAGGCTAGCAATTCTCACATCTTATCGAGCAAGGCATCGTAATATTCCTTTTTTGACAAATATAATAATTTATCAGGATGAGCTGCTGAGGTTGGGAGTGGGATATCGGAGTTGAGATAGATAAGCAGGGTTTAATTTTCATGAGTTGGCACCCCTGTTTTTGGCTTTTTTTAAAGCACGTGCAATGGTTAACAGACTTATGATTTCAATGAGGCGCTATATTTTTCCTTCACATTGAGATGCAATTCACCCGTGTCGTGAATTACGCATTTATTGAAGTTATTATAAAAGGAGCAGCGAGAAGAGCAGGACATTTGAATAAAAATGCTTCTTACAAGAGTTTACAAATTGATATATTCAAGAGATTTTTTATAATAGATCTCGCCATACTGCCATTGCTTCTAAGACTTCTCCTAAATGAGCATGTTTTGCAATAACTGTTTCTGCACCAGCTTCTGCAAGTGCATTAGAGTGGCCAAGATAGCTATGTGATCCTCCCGTAAAGCCGATGACACGCATGCCTGCTGCTATGGCTGCGTGTACACCATGAAGTGAATCTTCTATAACGATAGTGTTTTGGGGCTCTGCCTGTAATTGTTGTGCGGCAAAAAGGAAAACATCAGGGGCCGGTTTCGTTCTTTTTGTTCCAACTTCAGGTGCTGAAAATATTTTACCTTCAAAAAGGTCATAGAGATCAACCGTGATGAGCATCTCTTTTATATCTACGCTTTTTGCATTAGAGCAGATACAGTAGGGATAGCGTGTTTGGATAATTTCTACAGCTTCTCTTACATCATCAATAGCCCGTAATTTAGTTTTTATTTGTGTACGAAAAATATTAGTCATTTGATCTATGAGATGAGCAGAAATAGGTTTTTCTGTTTCCTGTTCAACGTGTTTAAGAATATCGCGAAAGATAAGCCCTGCAAAACGCTCACTCAATTCTTCGGGTGATATTTCATATCCTGTTTGTTTGAGCAATTGAGATCCAATTTTTGCTGCAAGATATTCAGAGTCGACGAGAACTCCGTCACAATCAAAAATAATAAGATCTATCTGAGGCATAAGATATTCCTTTACATGTTACGAGATGGACAACTTTCATGAAAACGATATTGAGAAGATCTTATTTCATAAAAATACGCTTTGAAAATGATTCTTAATTCTTTTACGAAATAAAAGATATGGGAACAGTACATTGAAAAAAAAAATTAAGGTTTCATTCATATGAAAGTTTTTTTTACTAAAAAAACAAAAACAATCATCAATTTTGTAGAACTTTAACGATACGTTTACGCTATTTTGTAAATATAGATGGGTAATGCGGGCCTATAAACTATTTGGGTTGATTATAGGGCAAATTCAGTTAATTTTGTTGGGTTTTTCATGACAGTTATTCAGCTTCAAAAAGATTTCCTTCGTACTCCCTCACAAATGCCATGGCGCAATAAAATTTTTAAAGGAGATTGTGTTTCCGTTTTAGAAAAACTTCCAAAACATTCTGTTGATATGATTTTTGCGGATCCACCCTATAATTTGCAATTGGATGGAGCTTTATACCGTCCAGATCATTCGCTTGTTGATGCGGTTGATGATGCATGGGATCAGTTTGAGAGTTTTGCTGCTTATGATGCTTTTACTCGTGCATGGTTGCTTGCTTGTCGTCGTGTATTAAAACCCAACGGAACACTTTGGGTTATCGGATCTTACCATAATATTTTTCGGGTTGGGACGGCATTACAAGATTTAGGTTTTTGGATGCTTAATGATATTATTTGGCGCAAGAATAATCCGATGCCTAATTTTCGAGGGCGCCGTTTTCAAAATGCTCATGAGACGCTTATTTGGGCCGTGCGAGATCAAAAAGATAAAAAGTACACATTTAATTATGATGCCTTAAAAGCGGCAAATGAAGATCTACAAATGCGTTCAGATTGGCTTTTCCCTCTCTGCACTGGAGCTGAACGTTTAAAGGATGATTCGGGGCGTAAATTACATCCAACACAAAAACCGCAAGCGTTATTAGCGCGTATTATTATGGCTTCTAGTAAACCTGGTGATGTTATTCTCGATCCGTTTTTTGGTTCGGGAACAACAGGTGCTGTTGCCAAGCTTTTAGGGCGTGATTTTGTTGGGATTGAACGCGAGCAAGATTACATCGATGCAGCATGTGAGAGAATTGCGGCGGTTCAACCTTTAGCGCAACCAGAACTAGCGATTTTGGATAGAAAAAAAGCAGAACCGCGCGTAGCATTCAACAGTTTGCTTGAAGCAGGTTTACTCTATCCTGGAGAAGTTCTGTATGATCGTAAGAAGCAAGTATCTGCTATTGTAAGAGCTGATGGTACGATTATGCATGGTGGTGAAGCGGGCTCAATTCACGCAATGGGAAGAAAGGCTCAAGATTCGCAGAGTTGTAATGGTTGGACCTTTTGGTATTATGAGGAAAATGGACGGTTGAAGTCCATAGATCATTTAAGAATGATCATACGTTCACAAATGTTAAAAACGGGTGTTTTATGAACTAAGCTGATCGCTTCATTCTATTGACCACCAATATACCTGATCTTGATTGAGATGGACGTGAGGGTGTTTTAGTCTTTCTTAGATGTTTTTTATTGACACACTAAATCTCGCTTGTAAGCGACAAGCGAGTATTTTATGCTTCTTTTAGAAGAAATTAAAATGAGAAATTTTCAATCTATGTTCTCATTTTAGTTCCAAAACAGTAAAATTTCAATATAAGCTTATAAAAATGAAATATCAGAATTAAAAGGTTCATTCAGAAGTTCAAAATTAAGTGCTTTTTTGAATACGTACATCTGTAAAGTGCATATAATATATTGATTATAAAGATAATTTAGCGCAACTCATATCGAATTGCCCTCGGAATATCGTCAAGTTTTCTTATTTCAAATTTGTTCCATATTGAATCGATGAAAATTACTTTCTTGCATGTCATAAACGGGGTTGGCGTGTGAATAAAAATTGTTAACGAAAGAACTAAAAGTACCTCTTATAATCCGTTTCACGTACCAAGGGATGTTGAGGGGGCTGGTAAATATAACGATGGTGCTAACTTGCTCCGTCATAAGCGAAAAAAGGATAGATCCTGAAATTTAAATCTAAAGCTTCTAAGCGTTTCTATCGCTCCTTAATTTTTGTCTGTAGAAAAAATTGGTTATTTCATTTTTTAAAATTTTTCTTTTACAGATTAATAAATGATCGCTAGAGATACAAAAGTCTCCATTAGAAAACATTTTTATGAATAGGGAAGGTTATTTAAATCTAAAAGAATTGGGAAGTGCTACGGAAATGGCTTTTTTCATAACAGTAGGTAATGCTTCTTCGGCAAGATGTTGAATGTTACACCACCAACCATTTTCACAATTCATTTCATGAACATCTTCGGTATAGTAAACATCAAGTTTTAGAGAAAAGTGAGTAAAAACATGCGTAATTTGTCCTTTGAATTGCCAATTGGCAGTAAAGGGTGCGTTTTGTAGCCCATTTTCGTTGTTTATGCCAATATTGTTAGGAATTTGGGTCATTCCACCAAGGAGCTTTTGCGTCTGTCGTTTTTCCAAATAAATTTGTTTCTTTTTATTAAGGACCACAAAAGCAATACCTGTTTTTGAAGGGCGTTCTTTTTTAGGGGCTTTAACTGGAAAAGACTCCGGTTGTTGCATCTTTTCTGCTTTGCATAAACATTGAAGAGGGCAGGTATAACAAGATGGTTTGCGTGGAGTACAAATTGTTGCTCCCAAATCCATCATTGCTTGAGCAAAGTCACCAGGACGATTTAAAGCAGTAATTTTTTGTGTTTTTTCTTTAATTTCAACTTTTGCTTTTTGCAATATTGAAGTGATAGCAAAAAGTCGCGCTACTACACGTTCGACATTACCATCAACCACTGCTACAGGGTGGTTAAAAGCAATCGCAGCAATGGCTGCGGCAGTATAATCTCCAATACCGGCTAGAGTTCGCAATTCTTTTACAGATTGTGGAAATTGTCCCGCGTAGTTTTCAACAAGCTGTCGCGCACATTTTTTAAGATTACGTGCGCGTGAATAATAACCAAGTCCAGCCCATGCTTTCATGATATCATCTTGGGAGGTTTTTGCTAAAGAGGAAAGATCAGGCCATAGTTTTAGAAACTTTTTAAAATAAGGCTTAACTGTTTCAACGGTTGTTTGTTGAAGCATGATTTCAGAAAGCCAAACTTGATAAGGATCAGGACGGATACCTTGTTTTTGCTTTTCGGGGGTAATCCGCCATGGAAGATGTCTGTGATTTTGATCGTACCAAGCAAGGAGGTGCGAAGAAATTTCATACATGATTGCTTTCAAGCATAGGGAGATATAAAATGCAAAAGAAAAAATTATTTATTTTGTAATTCATGTTTTTTGCTCTTTTATTGTCAAGGCTCTGGTGAGAAAAGGCTTTTTATTTTGTTGATATTTCATAAATTGAGGAGGCAACAATTTTTAGATGAAACAAATGATTTTAATTTAGTAAGCGGTTGAACAATGATCTAAAAATGAGAAAACAACTTAAAAAACGTATCTTTTATTCTCTTTCTGAGGCGGTATACAAAATACTTGATCCAGTTTTACGCAAACGGACAGGGCTTAATGTAGCGCTTATAGAACATTGGCCACAGATTGCGGGCTATGATATCAGTGAACATACAATGCCGCTTAAAATTATTTGGAAACGTCGTGCAGATCAAGATGAAGTTTTTCAGCCAGCAACACTTGTTGTCGCATGTGAAGGATTTGCTGCGTTAAAATTGATGCATGAAACAGAGGAATTACTTCATAGAATTAACGGATTTTTTGGCTATATTGCTATTGATCGCATCAAGATTGAGCAAAGGAGTATGTCGGTTTTTATGAATCACTTGCCTCTAAAACCGCCTTTGAGTGAACAAGACAAAAAATGCGTGGAAAAAATGCTTGAAGGAATTGAAGATAAAAGTTTGCACCAAGCACTTTATCAACTTGGCTGTTGCATTTTTTTGGAAAAAAATAATAAATAGAAAGATATTTTATATATTTTTCTTTAATATATGAGAAAGCATTGGATTCCTATTCGTTAATAACAACAGAAAAGTATTATTTATGGTAAAATATCGTTCTTTTTTATCTTTCGGGATAATTTTTCTCTTCATAACGATTGTACAAAACAGTGTAACAGTTGCTTTAGCGCGTGATCCCAAATCAGTGGCAACTGTTGATATGGCAGAGCTTCTCCAATCGGGTAAAGTAAAGGATCGCTTTGAGGGAGAGGCGGATGCACCAGTCGTCATTGTTGAGTATGCTTCGTTGACATGTACCCATTGTGCGCATTTTTATAATGATATACTTCCCCAAATTCGTAAAAAATATATCAAAACAGGAAAAGTAAAACTTATTTTCCGAGAATATGCTTTTGATCCTCGGGCAACAGCAGGTTTTATGTTGGCACGGTGTGCACCGGAAGATCGCTATTTTCCTTTGATAGAAGTTTTATTTCAAAAACAAAATGAATGGGCTTTCGGAAAAAATGCTCTAACACCATTGAAGAAAATTGGCTTAATGGCTGGTTTTACAGATGAAAGTTTTACTGCGTGTTTGAAAAATCAGTCCATTTTAGATGAAGTAAATGCATCTTTTGAACGCGGTAAAGAGCTTGGTGTCACAGCAACACCTACTTTCTTTATTAATGGTAGTAAATATGAAGGTGCCATGAAAGTAGAAGAATTTTTTTCGGTGATTGATAGTTTTCTAAAAAACTGAATCTTAATCTTCCAGAAGATGGATAGTGATACTTTTGGTCATTATCTCTTTTGGAAGGATTAATATTATGCATTTATGAAGCGATATCGTTGAGCCAATTTTGAATCAAATCATTGCTTTTAAGTGAGCCTGGGTTGAATGATGTTTTGAAGCTGATATGGGAGGATTTGTACAGTGAAAAAATGGGTTTATAGTTTTGGAGATGGAAAGGCAGAAGGAAGTGCAAGTGAGCGTAACCTTCTCGGAGGTAAAGGGGCTAATTTGGCAGAAATGAGTAATCTTGGTTTGCCCGTACCACCCGGATTTACGCTGACAACAGAAGTTTGTAATTTTTATTATGCCCATGACAAATCATATCCAGAAGAGCTACAGGAATCTGTTAAGCAAGCACTAAGATACGTTGCTGAACAAACAGGACGTGAATTTGGGAATGAACAAAGACCACTTTTGCTGTCTGTTCGTTCAGGGGCTAGGGCTTCTATGCCAGGGATGATGGATACAGTGCTGAACCTTGGCATGAATGATAAAACTGTAAAAGCAATTGCTTTACAAGCCAATAATGAACGTTTTGCTTATGATAGTTATCGGCGTTTTATCCAAATGTATTCTAACGTTGTTTTGGGGCTAGACCATTCGTATTTTGAAGAGATTCTTGATGAAGTAAAAGCATGCAATGGTTACACTATTGATACAGAAATGACAGCAGATGATTGGAAGAATGTTATTATTTCTTATAAAGCCTATGTTGAAGAAAAATTAGGAACCCCTTTTCCACAAGATCCTGAACAACAGTTATGGGGGGCAATTGGAGCCGTTTTTTCAAGTTGGATGACAGCACGTGCAGTTACTTATCGCCGTTTACATAGCATTCCTGAAAGTTGGGGAACGGCAGTTAATGTGCAAGCTATGGTTTTTGGTAACATGGGAGAAGATTCGGCAACAGGTGTTGCTTTTACACGCAATCCATCGACAGGGAAAAAAGAACTTTATGGTGAATTTTTAGTTAATGCGCAAGGGGAAGATGTTGTGGCGGGCATTCGAACGCCTCAAAATATTACAGAAAGTGCGCGTATTGTTGCTGGTTCAAATAGACCGTCGTTAGAAAAAATTATGCCTGAGGCTTTTTTGAAATTATGTCAGATTGCGCAGAAGCTTGAGCAGCATTATCGGGATATGCAAGATCTCGAATTTACCATTGAAAAAGGTAAATTATGGATGCTTCAGACTCGTTCAGGAAAACGCACGGCTCGTGCGGCTCTCAAGACGGCAATTGAAATGGTTGAGGAGGGGTTAATAAACCGTGAAGAGGCTGTGATGCGTATTGATGCAAAGTCGCTGGACCAACTTTTGCATCCAACACTTGATCCTAAAGCAGAACGTTTTGTTATAGGACGTGGTTTACCTGCTTCTCCTGGAGCCGCAACTGGTGAAATTGTTTTTACTTCAGAAGAGGCAGAAACTGTGTCGGCGGAAGGTCGCAAAGTTATTTTGGTCCGTGTAGAAACAAGCCCAGAAGATATTCATGGTATGCATGCTGCAGAAGGAATTTTAACAACGCGTGGCGGTATGACAAGTCACGCTGCTGTTGTTGCGCGGGGGATGGGAAAACCATGTATTTCTGGTGCTGGCAGTGTGCGGATTGATTATAACACAAATACGTTGTTTGCCTCAGGAGAAAGCTTAAAAAAAGGTGATGTTATCACAATTGATGGTGGAAGTGGAGAAATTTTCAAAGGGAAAGTTGCAATGTTGCAGCCTCAGCTTTGCGGAGACTTTGCAAAATTAATGGAATGGGCTGATGGGATGCGACGTATAAGAGTTCGCGCTAATGCTGATACACCATCTGATGCCCGTATGGGGCGCTCTTTTGGGGCTGAAGGTATAGGTCTTTGCCGTACGGAGCACATGTTTTTTTCTGATGAACGTATCGTTGCCATGCGTGAAATGATTTTAAGTCATGATGAAAGTGGTCGTCGTAAAGCACTAGATAAGCTGTTGCCAATGCAGCGTTCAGATTTTAGTGAATTATTTGAAATTATGTGTGGTTTACCTGTTACTATCCGCTTGCTAGATCCACCGTTACATGAATTTTTGCCTAAAACGAAAGCAGAAATTCTTGATGTTGCAACAGCTATGGGTGTTTCTGCTGAAGTGCTTGCTGAACGCACTCAGCAGTTGCACGAATTTAATCCTATGCTTGGATTACGAGGATGCCGTTTAGCTATTACTTATCCTGAAATTGCAGAAATGCAAGCGCGGGCGATTTTTGAAGCAGCAGCAGAAGCTGCCCAAAAATCTGGATCTCCTGTTATGCTTGAAATTATGGTGCCACTGGTTGCACTAAAATCTGAACTCGATTTTGTGAAAGCGCGTATTGATCAGGTTGCTGAGGAAGTGATGAAAGAAAAGGGAAGCACTATTCAATATATGGTTGGGACGATGATTGAACTTCCAAGAGCGGCGCTTCGAGCAGATGAAATTGCTGAAACTGCTGAATTTTTTTCATTTGGAACAAACGATTTGACACAAACTACTTTTGGGATTTCCCGTGATGATGCAGCTCCTTTTTTGGCAACCTATTTTCAAAAAGGTCTTTTAGAGCAAGATCCTTTTGTGTCTATTGACCGTGATGGAGTAGGGGAACTTATTACCATTGCTGCACAGCGTGGACGCTCAAAGCGTGCAAAAATAAAATTGGGAATTTGCGGTGAACATGGAGGCGATCCTGCCTCTATTGCTTTATGCGAAGAAAATAACCTGGATTATGTTTCGTGTTCTCCTTTTCGAGTGCCAATTGCTCGTTTAGCAGCAGCTCAGGCCGCAATAGCAAAAAGGATGTAATGGGTTAATATTTTTTGTTGTATCGTTATTACTGAAATAAATTTTTATATATTCTTTTATTTTCTTTAATAAAGGGAATAAAAATGCTTCTAAAATGCACGATAAGTTGTGTTACGCGAGAAAGTGTTTTTTTTAGAGGTTTATGAAAGAAAATATAAAGCACAGGATAGACAAAGATGTATTATTAATGCACTTTTTATTGGCGAACCTCTTGATAGAGAGAAACGTGTTATTGTGCAGTCAATTTACGCGTTTGCTTTTTTATAGGGGAATGAGCTCCTCACGCAAAATAGAATGCTCCAAACAAATGCATTTTTTTTTGCGCATCATGCTGTTTGAGATAGACATTTCTCAATGGATGCCCCATTTTACATTGATATTCGTGGAATGGGGATTATGTAAAACTCCCCGTAAGTTTATAAAAATCTTCCCAAAATTTATAAACTCCATTATGCACTCCCATCTTTACATTTATAAAGGAATATCAAAGTTACACAATCTATTGATTTATAAAGATAATTTTTTATTTCTCATATTGAATGAAAGCTGTAAATATCATAAGATCTTCTTATTTCGACTTCTTTTATAATGAATCAATCAAAACCATGTTTTTTGTATGTTACAGGCGGGATGAGCGTCTGTAGATAAAAAAATAAAGCAAGGATATGCCTCTTATGAAACGTCTCAAGTGTCAAGAGCTGTCACAAATTGAAGGTAGGTACAGTGTGTAATGGTGCCGGCTTGCTTCTTGACAAAAAGCGTAAAGATGATGCGCGGCGCGTGCAGTGGGACTACTATTATTATTCATGGGCGTTGTTGCGAAGTGGTTTTAGGTGCTTTAGAGATGTTTTTTAAGAAAGCCCGTGAATGGCAATCCAAGTATATTCCGTTTGGGACATTTTGTTTTAGGTGAGGGGGAGTGAGACCAAAAAGACATGTGATAAAGTAAGAGCATGAGGCAATAGGTAATTTCCGTTATTTTAAAGATATTGCTTTAGATGTCTTTGAAAGGCGTAAAGCTGAATTAAAAGGAAATGACAAAGATGAAAACTGGTTTTTACCTTAACTTTTCATATTTTTCCCAAATTAGGCTGTTTTCCTGTTTTAAGAGATTATACAAACAGAGATGCGTAATATTCTTGCCTCCATTTGGCATATAAAAGCTATAACAGCTGAGAGAAGTACTAAACTGTCTTAACATTTTTTTCAAACATACTGCTGCGGTAAGTTTGGATGTTGATTTATAGGCAATACTAAACGCACACGCTCTCTTAAGAAGACAATGTCATAAAACACATAACTTTCCAGCAATAGATTAGAGAGAAGTGCCGGTTTTTATCAGACACTTTGCAAAACAACAACCATAACACAATTAGCTTTACGTCTATTTATCCTTACAGGTGTTTGCACAAATTCTTTGCATCATATTTATAAAGATCAAATTGACGATAATATATGGACAATTCGTGGTTCGATAATATGAAAGGTTTACATGATACTACAAAAATTTCGTGTCCTTTTATCATCAGAGGCAATAAAAATGCTAGAACAAGCGCGTTTGCTATTTTGCAATATTCTTTTTTCTGCAATCGGTTGTGGTTTTTTTGAAGAAAATTATACGGCTCAATATGTAATGTGTAAGAAAACCATTCTGATTGATTGAAAATAAGAGGGCTTGAGATGAAGGAATGTTTGAGGGGAGCATTAAACAAACGAAAGATGAATTATCATTATAAATTAAGAGATTATTATGATTAGCTTCAATTTAATAAACCAATTTCACGCATTTTCATTAAAATTGTGTGATTAATTTTACCTGTTACAGGAAGATCAAATATTTTTTGAAACTGTTTTAAGGCTTCTATCGTCTTTTGATCTTCTATTCCTGTGACAATAACCTCCTCATTCCCAAAAATATGTAAAGCTTTTTGCACTTGTATAATATCTTCAACAGAAGGCTCTAAAATAGCTTCTTTTAAGTGTGTCATATTTTTTGTATTGTTTGTTTCTATTTCGCTTTGCTTAATTAATATCGCGATTTCATCTGCTGCGGGATTAGATAGAACATTCTTTTGCATTCTCTGAGCAGTTTGCTGTTTCCATAAAGTGATGGCTCGGCGTGTTTTAGGTCCTTCCAGTCCATCTAATGGTCCATCATAAAGTCCTAATTTTGCTAGTTCTTTTTGCTTTTCCAGCATGCTTGCTGATTGAGAGGGTAAAGGTGAATTTGTGTGCTTATGACTTTGAGAATGTACAGAAGTTACACGGGAGAGTTCTTGTGATTTTTCTTCTTTTTCCGATAAAGTAGAGCTCTTACCTATACTTTGAACAGAGGAAAATTTCATTTGAGTTAAAATATTTTGATGCGTTGTCATTTGCGAAAATAAAGCATTAAATGAAATAAATAAAAAACTAATGCTAAAAAGAAAAGATCCAACAAAAAATAAAGTATTTTTTCGTGTATAGAAATAAAGAGTTTTTGCACTCCAAAAAATAAAATGAAAAATTATAAGAAGAAGTGTTATAACAATACTACTATAGTATTTACGGTGTTTTACAGTTTTTTTTCGGTAGGTCTTTCGTTTTGTTGCCATTACTTTTATTTTCAGTTGCGTTTATTTTTTACAAAGAAACAAATATAAATTAGGAAACGAATATGAATCAGTTTTTACTTCCAGCCAGAGAGAAGTGCATTGACATTATTGATTTTTCCTTTCAAACTCCTAAAATGAGCGGCTCCATTATATCAATTTATAAGTTGATAAATCAACAAGAGTTCTTATCAACGTTTATTCATTTTATTTTATACAAATCTTTAATGTGTATAAAGAGAGCACCAAATGATTAGCATTCAAGATCATTTTGGTATTTGCAAACTGCATTATCACATATAATTATCTAAACAATAATGCCACGTTATTCTTCATTTTGGGGCATATGTTTGCCTATTATTTAAAATAAAATTGAAAATATTTGCCTATAACGCTAAAAAGATGACAATCATTATCTATTCTTTATAATTTACATATAGATGGTTACTTATCCATAAACGGTTTGGTAATAATAATTATCTCTTAATATTATTATATTTTGGTATAAATTCCTTCTATTAAATAATTTTCATAAGTATTAATTAAATTGATGTTTACAATGTTATAGAAAAAACTGGCTTGAGATGTAATCATAAGAGATGCAGTTATTTTTTGATGTTTTTATTGACAGGTTGACTATTTTCATAACATTCCAGTAAAAATTTTATAGATAATATAAATATTTTATCGACACTAGAGTCAGAATAACAGAGTTTACTCTTTTTAGCTTTTTCAACTAAGCTAAGATGGTGGACTATTATTTAAAATAATTATGTACACAACACGATTATCTCTCTCATTTTTTATCATAGTATGTTCATTAACATGACCAGCTTGTAAGTGTATAATTTTGATGTTAATTTTTTACTGAATAGACAATGTATCCCATTTTATACAGCGGAATTGTGCCATATTTATAAAAAAGCCAATGATATAGATCCAATACATGAATACTCAATTTTATAAAAAGCACATTTTATAAATTGTTTATAAAGCAACAGTGTATAAAATGCTTCTTTTATTGTATTTACCACTGCGGTACATTGATTGTCCATGATACGTTTTTTAATCAAATTATCATTTTTTTTATTTTTTATTTTTGTCATTATTTCATTTTTTGTAGCAGATCCAAGCAGTAACCATTCTTCTAGCCCCCAAAATAATGAGACAACAACGAGCGATGTGATTGTTGCTTTTAAGGAAGCCTTAAATGACTTAGGCGCATTTTGTGACCGTAATATAAAAACCTGCAAAGTAGGAAAATCCTTTTTAAGTTCACTTGGTGAGCGCGCATATTACGGTGCAAGAGCTGCTTATGAATATTTAGGGAACATATTAGGAAACAAAAATGATATCAGAGACTTCCCCTAATGTTTCTTACAAAATCGAAATACAAGAGTTCTTACAAAACCATGCAATGTTATCTTGAAATAAGGATTTTTAACGTTCTTCGTGTTATTTATGTTAGGAAGAATAAATATTTATTTTTTATAAGTGTATTCAAGAATGATTATTCAAACGAAACAGGACTAAAATAATGGCGGAAACAATCGGTAATATTATAGAGAACTTTTCGCTTTTGGATAATTGGGAAGATCGTTATCGTTATGTCATCGAGCTTGGCTATGAATTGCCACCTTTTCCAGAAAGCGCTCGAAACGATGCTCACAAAGTTCCTGGTTGTGTTAGCCAAGTGTGGCTTCTATCTTCACGTAACAACTCAAAAGATCCAATATTGACGTTTCAAGGTGATTCCGATGCTCATATTGTGCGTGGACTCATTTACATACTTCTTGCTTTTTATTCAGGCAAAAAAGCTTCTGAAATTCGCAATTCTGATGCTCAAGAGCTCTTTGAAAAACTTGGTTTAAATGAAAATCTTACACCACAACGATCAAATGGTTTGAAATCAATGATTAAACGGATTCGTAACGAAAGCTATATGTAATCCCCTTGGTAGAAATTGCTATATATACAAAAGCTTCACACAAAACATGTATACTAAAATTAACTTTATGCACGAAACCATTTTTTCGCAAAATAAGATTATTTAGTTTTTTTCCGTTTGCTTTTGCGTCCAAGCCCCATTTCTTTGGCCAAAGCCGATCGTGTTTTTGCATAATTAGGCGCCACCATAGGGTAAGAACTATCTAACTGCCATTTTTCACGATATTCCTCTGGCAACATTCCATAATGTGTCATGAGATGACGCTTTAGAGATTTAAACTTCTTTCCATCTTCAAGGCAAATGAGATAATCAGGAAATACTGAACGCTTCGGATTAACGGCAGGCCTTTGTTTTTCAACTTCGACTTCTGTTAACTCTAGATTCCCTGCTTTACGAAAAGCAGCATGGACATCAGCAATTAAACTTGGCACTTCAGTCGGTCGAATAGAATTATTACTCACGTAGGCAGCAACAATATCAGCAACCAATGTAATAACTAAATTGCTTTCAGTCTCTAAGACTGCACGATGTTCCATTCTTGTTTCCTTTAATTTAAAATTGAGTAATTCAAAATCGAGATATAGTGCATATACTCATGATATAAAGATCTCATGCACATGAGTTTCATATTGTACAAAAATCTTTTTTGTCAATTCAATTATTCTATAAAATTGCCAAAACACAAAAAAATCAAATAAATACCTATTTTTTGTCATAATATACAATAAGAAAAACGAAATTATTACATGCTAAAATATATTTTTACCCTATAAAATATCATACATAATATATAATACATCACAAATATAAAAAAATATATGATAAAATTTATTTATTTTTTTTGAGAACGTAAAAATAAAATTACTAATTATAAAAATATAATATATAAATTATTATATTTTGTTTTGAATACTTATAGTTTAGTAAGTTTATGTTTAATAAGTTTTAAATTTGTTTTTATTATTTATATTTATAAAATTTAATAATAAAAAACATGATATATTATAAATATGACATAATAGTATTATTTATAATATAAAACTATTCATTAAAAGGAGATAGGACATTTTTATTTTTTATACAGTAATAATAATATTTTAGATATATTTATTCCTTTCTGTAAAATTATGCGATTATACTGTTTCAAAAAAAATCAATTCTTTTTCTAATAGTTTAATTGTTTTACCAGTCACTTTCATTATAAAAGTGGTGTTATATCCCTAGAAAACAATAGCTGTGATATGTAATGAACAGAAAGGTATTAGTTTTAAAAATTATCATGGTGCTATTTTTGCAAGTGAATAGAACTTATAGGTTTTTACACTTGCATCAATCATTGTGATTCTAACATATAAACGAAGCTATTAACATATTTTAATATAGGATTGTGTATGACTCGCACTTTTGCAATTCCTCCCAAAGCATCTAGAATCACTCATAAGGAAATATATCATGGTATTTTTCGTGATGATCCCTATCATTGGCTACGTGCGTCTAACTGGCAAGATGTTTTTAAAGATCCTAACTGTCTTGATCCCAATATTCGACATTATCTTGAAAAAGAAAATGCTTATCAATCAGCTCAAATGGCTGATACAAAACCATTACGAGATTTGCTTTTTACCGAAATGAAAAACAGGATCCAAGAGAATGATAGTTCTGTTCCTATAAAACATGGCCCTTTTGCTTACGGATTCTCTTATGTTACCGGAGGCCAACAACCACATTATTTTCGGACACCAAGGAATGGCGGAGAAAAAAACGTGTACCTTAATGGTGATGTCTTGGCAGAAGGCAAAGAATATTTTAAATTTGGTTCAGTTCAAGAATCTCCTGACCATACACATGTGGTATGGACCTATGATGACAAAGGATCAGAGTTCTATACAGCTAAAATTCGTAATTTTGAGACATTATCTGACTGTACGGACATAATTACTGATACATCTGGTCAAATTGTATGGGATGCTAGGTCTGAAGGTTTTTTCTATACTAAGATGGATAAAAACCACCGACCTTCAGAGCTCTATTATCACCAATTAAACACAGATCAATCACAAGATAAGCTTATTTTTCGTGAAGACAATCCTGGTTTTTTCTTAGATGTAAGCGGTTCTAAGCTTAATGATGTTATTTATATTAATATTCATGATCATGAAACATCCGAGATCTGGTTAATTCCTGCTGAGGCGCCTTTTACTGTTCCCCAATGTGTACGGAAACGACAAAAAGGTATTGAATATTTACTTACAGAAGGTGGTGATGTCTTTTATATTCTAACCAATTTAGATAATGCAAAAGATTTCAAAATTATGGTAGCGCCATATACATCTCCACAATCAGAAAATTGGTCTGAGTTTATCCCACATCAGCTTGGGTGCCTAATATTATCCCATGATGCTTATCAAGATTTTCTTGTCTGGATCGAACGTTTTGAGGGGCTTCCACGTATAAAAGTAATGGAACGTACCACTAAACAAGTTAATTCCATCGCTTTTACTGAAGAGGCTTATTCTTTAGGTCTGCAAGGAGTTGCAGAATATAACAGTCCAACTATTCGTTTTTCCTATTCGTCTATGACAACACCTGATCAAGTGTTTGATTATGAGATGAAAAATTGTAAACGAATGCTTTTAAAAACGCAAATAATTCCCTCTGGGCATAATAAAGATGCATATGTAACACGACGTATTACAGCAATAGCAGACGATGGTGAGAAGATTCCTATTTCACTTTTTTACCACAAAAACACTCCCCTTGATGGTGGTGCGCCTTGTCTGCTTTACGGTTATGGTGCTTATGGGATTTCTATTCCTGCCAGTTTCAATAGTAATGTACTTTCTCTAGTGAACAGAGGTTTTATTTATGCCATTGCTCATATTCGCGGAGGAAAAGAAAAGGGAGTAGAATGGTATGAGAAAGGAAAACATCTCTTTAAGCACAATACATTTACAGATTTTATTGCTTGTGGGCGTTACCTTGTAAACAATAAATTCACTTCTCACGACCGGCTGATTGCTCATGGTGGTTCAGCAGGGGGGATGTTGATGGGAGCCATTGCCAATATAGCTCCACAGGATTTTGCTGGGATCGTAGCAAATGTGCCTTTTGTTGATGTCTTAGCGACAATGTTAGATGCTTCATTGCCACTCACTCCTCCAGAATGGGCCGAATGGGGGAATCCTCTTGAATCAGAAGAAGATTATAAGCTTATTGCTTCCTATTCCCCTTACGATAATGTCAAAGCTCAAAACTATCCCCCTATACTTGTGATGGCAGGATTAACAGATCCTCGTGTAACTTACTGGGAGCCTGCAAAATGGGTGGCAAAATTACGAGACCTAAAAACAGACGATAATGCAATTTTATTACGTATTAATATGGATTCAGGGCACGCTGGTGCAGCTGGACGTTTTTCAAAGCTAGAAGAAGTTGCCTATATCTATGCATATATTCTAAAGATAGCAGGAAAAGACTTTTGCTAATCCATAATATCTCTGTATGAAAGTCTCCGATAATTTATTGGATTATAGAGACTTTCATACACTAAAAAATTATTGAGACAGTTTAAAATTCACATTCTTCATAAAGTTTCAAAACATAGTCCCAATTAATTAAATGGTCTACAAAGGATTCGAGGTACTTCGGTCGAGCATTGCGATAATCAATGTAATAGGAATGTTCCCACACATCGACACCCAAAATAGGGTGAGCATTGTGCACTAAGGGATTTTCACCATTAGGTGTTTTCATAATTTCAAGCTTGCCATCTTTAACAGCAACCCACGCCCATCCAGCACCAAATTGGGCACCAGCAGCAGCAATAAAATCAGCGCGGAATTTATCGTAACCACCTAGATCAGCGTCAATAGCTTTTGCTAACTTTTCAGGAAGTTTTTGACCACCACCATCTTTTTTCATCCAAAGCCAAAAATGGTTATGATTGTAATACTGTGCTGCATTATTAAACAAACCAATATTTTTTCCAAAACTTTTTTTAACAATATCTTCAAGGCTTTCATTTTCTAAGCCTAACTCTTTCACAAAATTATTGGTGTTGGTAAGATAAGCAAGGTGATGCTTATCATGATGATATTCAAGCGTTTCGCGTGACATATAAGGCGAAAGGGCATCGTAATCATAAGGCAACGGGGGCAATTCAAAAGCCATTTAAAAATCTCCTCGATTCTAATTGTTAAGCTTATTTCATAAGCCTAATTTGCCATTTACCGCATTTAAAAGCAAATGTTGAATACCTAGTTTGTATGAAATAGTTTTAATGTCTCTCTTTTTGTAAAAGAAGCTTTTAGGAAATGTATATTCATCAATCAAAAAGGGTATTGGTCTACATAAAGATTGCTTCTGAAGATTTTTTTACATCTATGAGTGGGTAATAAATATCATTATCTTTTGAATAAAAAGTAAATGGAAATAGCTATTATTCCTTGTTTTTGTAGCTCTATTTTTTCAAATACCATATAAAATGTTTTTAACAGAATATTAAGTGTTATTTTTTAGGAAATATTTTTCAATGTGCTTGATTTCATTTTATGGTGCTACCCATGAATAATATAATGTAAAAATTAGTGGACATTATCATCTTTATGCTTAATGCAAGAGCACAGCAGCACTATCATACACTTACCGGTTGCCAATGTGGTGACAGCTTTTTTCTTAAATTGAGAAAGATGGGATTTTAATATATCAAGAAAAGTAAATCATATGCAAATTTATTAGATACATGAGTAAACTGCAAGATTTTCATTTTCTGTTCCTAGAAAATCAATACAAAGAGCAAAATAATTGATGGATAAATGGTTCCTTCTTATGTTAAAATCACAACTGTATATCAGTTTCTGCTACGAATTTGTATCGATGGCAATGCCATACAAGACTCAGAAATTTTATGATAAAAAAGTAAAGTCTTTGATTTTCAGATATTGCGTCCAATCACAGGAATCGCTATAAGGTGCAGGAGTCGCTATAAAGCGTGTTTTTTTGGGGTATAGCCAAGCGGTAAGGCACCGGTTTTTGGTACCGGCATTCCCTGGTTCGAATCCAGGTACCCCAGCCAGTTCCGGTAAAATGTTAATAAAAGTTCGGCTTGAGAGTGGATCAATCCCCTTAACCTCTGTATTGCTATTCATAGCAAGTCTGGTAAGTTGAGAAACACTTATTTATAGTGGGTTAGCTCTAAATATGGTAAGGTTTTCTTTTACTATAGCTATCGCTTAAAGAGCTCTTTTAAAAGATTCTTTTCTACAAGACGAGGGGGAAATGATTTATGCGCACTTGCTTTAGAAAAACTATTTGACTGGATTTTTTGCTCTATAGCAACACCAGCGGGTGATTTTCCGTATTCCACCATCTTCATTACGCCGAACAGCGTAGCAATAATGCTGATTAGGAAACACATGCCGCTGCATGTCACGTACCATACCAGCAGCATGTCCATAGGGTGCCACACAATCAATAAACCACATATATTCTCCGCCTTGCCAATTCGCATCGGACAAAAGCTCTCCCTTTTCAAGCATAGATTGATGATTTTTTTCATCTAAAAAAGCCCAAGTGATAAAGGCACAAAATTCTCCACGTTCATTTTTATAGAGTTTATATTGCCCAGTCTGTAAAGCTGGTCCTAAATTTCGTTCGATATCCCAGATTCGCCAGCGGCGGTATAAGGGAGATGTAAGCATTAAAACAACCATAGCTCCTAACGCTGTAAGAGGATCTATGAGTGATGGTGATGGATTTTCATTTACAGACATTATCTTTCCTTTAGAGATTGTTCTAAAATTTTGGTGATAGGTTCAAAGAAATAAGAAATGAGACGCCGTTTTGAGGTAATGACATCCGTTGTCACAGTCATGCCAGGGATAAATTTAAGTTGTTTGTTATTCAAAGTGATGTGATCTTGGTCAATTTTGATTAAAACAGCGTAGACACCATTAATTTCTTTATCATAGCGTGCTGTAGCGCCTACATTAACGACTGTACCGTGGATAACACCGAAACGTTCAGGCGGAAAGGCAGAAAACTTGATGTAAGCGCGTTGGCCCTTTTCTAAAAAGCCGATATCGCTGTTATCAAAAAACGCTTCGACAATGAGTCCGCCGGCACCAGGGACAATGCGCATGAGAGTTTTACCAGCCTCTACAAAGCCGCCCAAAGTATGGATACTTAAATCATCGATACGTCCATCAACAGGTGCATAAAGTGATAAGTGGTCAAGATGGTATTGAGTGCTATCAAGCTTTGCTTTTAATCCTTGAAGATTCAGTTCTGTTTCACGCGAAAGTTGCCGATAGCGGGCGATTTCATCGGAAATGAGACTTTTCCGTTGTTGGCGGAGGGTGTTTATTTCGGCGGCATTTTCTTCCAAACGTCTTTGATTGGTTAAAATTTCATGCTCGACATTTTTAAAGTCATGTAAACGCTCTAAATAAACTGCTTGGCTAATGACTTTTGTTTCCATTAGGCTTTTTGCAGCCTTTAATTTCCCTTGGCTTAATTGACGATCATCTTCCAACCTATCTAATTGCGCATGTTGTGTTGCACCGCTGCGCTCGACGCGGTCCGCCTGTGCTTTTAGCGCTCTTAATTTATCTTGGAGAGATTGAAGGGTAGCGCTAATGAGTTTTTCCCCTTCTATTCTTGCAGTCGTGTTGCCAGAAGGAGGAACTGGCAGATAGGCAAGCCCTTTGGTCACAAAATCTTTATCCAAAGGATCACTTTCATGTAAAGCTGTTAAAATAGCTGTTGCGATTTGTGCTTGAAGAGTTTGTTGCGCGATATCTGCTTGAACACGTGCGCACTCATTGAGGGCTTCACGAGGATCTAATTGAATAAGGAGATCGCCTTGATGAACAAATTGCCCTTCTTTTACAAGAATTTTCTCAATGCGTCCTGTATTTTGCGCTTGGACCAGCTGAACGTAAGCGGTGGGAATAACACTTCCTTGCCCCCGTGCAACAATCTCTGTTTTTGCGATAAAGCTGCCGATCACAATAAAGAGAAATAAGGTGACCAAAACAGCAACAACCATATGAAGCGTTGGTGACAAAGGGCGCAAATAGGGAGCTTTATCTGCCATTTTTTGCCTCCAAATCAGTAAAGTTTAAGACGGTTGCATGCCGAGGAAAGAGGTCACTTTTGTGGGTAATAACAAGAACAATACGATCTTGTGAAAGTTTATATAAATGCTCAACAATTTGTGCACTGACAGCGTCATCCAATGCGGAAGTAGGTTCATCCAAAATAAGCAGGCTTGGGTTTATCAGAAAGAAACAAGCTAAAGCCAAGCGTTGGCGCTGACCACCTGATAAAAAACCACCTTGCTCTCCTACTTGAGTATTGAGTCCTAAAGGCAACTGAGCAATCAAATCATGGCAAGCACTAACATATAGTGCAGCGTCGATTTCATCTTTAGTGGCATCTGGTTTAGCAAGAAGCATATTCTCAAGAATAGTTCCGGAAAAAAGGCAAGGATTTTGAGGAAAATACGCGATTGTTTTACGCACGCTACGGACATCAAAATTCTGTAAAGGTTGGGCGTTAATCAATATCTTTCCGCTTGTTGGGGGGGAGAGTCCACAAAGGAGCTTCGCCAAGGTTGTTTTTCCGCACCCTGAAGGACCAAGTAACATAATTGGTTGCCCAGGTTGTAAACAGACATTAAGATGATTGATAATGGACTTATCTCCATAAGAAAAACAGAGATCGTTGGCTTCAAGATGAGGAGGAGCGCTGAGTTGAAGAGGCGGCTTTTCTTCTTCCCATTCTGAAGGGGAGTTAAGAATATCGCCCAAACGAAGACGAGAGATTTTCAAATGCTGCCATTCTTCCCATAGGGATGCAAGGCTTAAGATAGGACCAGAAACATTTCCAGCGAGGAGATGAAAGGCAATAAGTTGTCCTAGTGTAATCTGGTTTTGAAGAACTGCCTGAGCACCAAAAAAGATAATAAAAATAGTGAAAAGATCACCAAAAATATGGCTCATGGCTCCATTGAGAAGATGCAATTTACTGGTTGTAAGGCTTTGATCTAAACTACGGGCTAAAGTTTCTTGCATGCGTATTGTATGAGCTGGCTCCTTTACATGCGCTTTTATGGCTTCAAGATTGGTAAAACTTTCAATGAGGCGCGATTGATGGGCGGCTTGCAGAGTGAAAGCACGGCGTAATTGGCGGCGCAAGAAGGGACCGACTAGCGCTAAAGAACCCATTTGTAAAGGTAAAATGATAAGGACAATAAAGGTCAGTTTCGGACTAATGGAAAAGAGTGCCGCAAGATAAATGATTGCGAACAGAACATTTAGAACAGTTGTGGCGATGGTTCCTGTTAGAAACCCGCGAATTGTATCAACCTCTCCGATTCGCGTGAATAGTTCTCCCACTTGCCAAGTGCGTAAGACAGGCAAGGAAAGACTTAACAGATGGCTGTAAATGCGCCGCCCAAATTCTAATGTAAGCCGATTGGCTAAATAAGCGCCTAGGTAACCTGATAGAGTGCTAAGAGCCGTGCTAAACAGCATAATAGCAACCATCAAGACAACGATAGCATAGAGACTTTCAATACGTTGAAAAGGGAGAATACGGTCGATAATCGCTTGAAAAATAAAAGGATTCACCAAGCCGAGCAAACGTAAAACAACAGCAACGCAACTAAGTTCGATGACATAATAGATATATTTCTTTGTTGTTCTTGTAAACCAAGAGAACGATACTAGTTTTTCTTGTGAATGACTCATTTGAATTTATGATTTTGTTTAAGAGAAAGAGCGATGGATGTCGCATATTTAAACAGTATTGTAAATAGTATTATATACAAACAAAATGTATATTTTATTTATACAGTATTTTTATTGTTATTTATACAAATTATATTTGACATTTGCTAAAATGAACAATAATGAATTTTCCACTGTATCTTTGTGATACAGTTATTTTTAACAATAATTAAAGAGGTTTTATATGTTTCGTTCATTTGGTTCTAGTTTTTCTAATGGTTGGTCTCATGTTTCATCAATGAATTTTTCAAGCAGTGGATCACGACCTGGGTGTACTGTTGGAGATTATCTCTCTGCAGGATTTTCAATGGGACATAGGGGACATGATATGGGAGTGGTAATTGGTGGAGTTATGGGGGGGGTAACTGGAGGACCAATAGGCGCTGCGGAAGGTTTATGGTTAGGAGGAAGAGTTGGCTCTGGAGTAGGATTTGCCACAGGTATAGGAAATACAGCCTATGGATGTTATCGCTAATATAAAAATCAGCAGATATTTCTAAAATGAACAAGCTTGTAGGCATAATTATGTGTCTACAAACTTGACAGGAAGATTTAGGTGCATAATTTTACAAAATTATATATTTAATTTGGATTTTTTTTATGAATGATCTTATTCGTATTATTGTAGAATTATTATTTTCTATAGGTGCTTTATTTATATTTTTCTATACATTGTTTTCATATTATAAATCTAAAGGTTATAGTAAAAAAGAAATTTGGAAAAAAATTTTGTTAATAATATTTTTGTTCGTTATATTATTTTCTATAACATTTTTTATTTATATACGTTATTTCTATGAACAATGATTATTCATTATTAATTTATAATTATAGATTAATTTGGAAATTTTATTTTTTATATTATTTTACTTTATTAACTTTTGTATGATATAATATATGTTAATGTTTATTGTTTTTATATATATTTAATTTGGATTTTTTTATGAGTGATATTATTCGTATTATTGCAGAATTATTATCTTCTACATGTGCTTTCTTTATATTTTTCTATGCAATGTTTTTACGGTATAAATTTAAAGGTTATAGTAACAAAGAAATTGTGAAAAAAATGTTGTTAAGCACATTTTTGTTCATTATATTTGTTATATTACTTTCTATAACAGTTTTTATTTGTATACGTTATTTATATGAAAAATGATTATTTATTATCTTTATATAATAATGTTTTTGATATTTTATTATTTTGGAATTTTATTAGTTAAATATATGGGAATTTTATAAAGATTTTTTATATATAAAATTATATTTAATTAAGTTAAGTTTATTATTTGAATTATACTCTATTGCTCTCTCTCTTAAATCATTCATAAAGTAGATGAAATTTCAGTCTGGATTTTTTGTTATGCATACTTTTACTAGCTCCTTAATGACAGCAATTGGATTTGGACTTTGCATGTTTTTTTACAATAGATTTAAAGGTAAGAACTGGAGTATAAAAAGGACAATATTAACAACAATTAGGTTTTTTATATTATATTATGCTGCAAATTTATTAATTGAATATATGGGAATTTTAAAATAATATAAAATCAAGTTGTTATATTATTTTAAAAATATAATTATAAGGTGTTATTTGTAGAGTTATTTATAAAAAATAAGTTATTATTTTTATATAATATTAAACTTTAAAAAATATTTACTGATTACAGTTAGACAGAGACTTTAATATTATTATCAATATTTCTGTTTTTTATTTCCTATTTTTTTAATCTTTTTCATTATTTCAAGCATGGGTTGTTTTGAGATTATTATCTTTTGTATAAGGATTATCAATTTATAGTTTTTGAAAAGTGATTGTTTGCTTATGTATCATGATTTATTGAAAAATAGGCAACTTTTATGAAATAAAATGCCTTATTTCTCTTAGATTGTTATTCATCGTCTTGTGAGAGAGGAAGTGAGGCGATTTCTGTATCAAGGGCATCCATAAAATCGATAATAAAAGCAGCATTCGTTCCCAAATCTCTTAGCAAATAACGAGAAGCAGAACGCATATCAACAAAAGTTGTATCCCCTTCATTGGTTAAGCGTATCACAATGTCTGAAATAAAACCAAGGTAAAAAGTTTTTGCCATTGTTTCAATATAAAGCGCATTTTCTTCGCCTTTGAATTCTCGTTGCGCTACAACAGGCCAATCATACGCAGCTAAAACATTAAGAACAGATTCGCGAATACGGTCAGGTGAGCCATCATAACGGCGCCCCGATATTTCTGGCCATTGTGACATCTGTATTGCTGCTTGTTCAGTCAAAACACTTTTGAGTGGTAAAGCATCGCTGGGACGTATTGTGCGAAAAAAAGCCGGTGGTCTTTGTGTATCGGTAGAAACGTCGTAAAGAGCCGGTAAGGTAAACCAAAGTCCAAAAAAGAGCATCAATGGTGTGGCTGTTATCAACGAATAAATGATCCCTTTTAAAGCTTTCATTCCCCCTAGAGCACCATAGACCCACAAACTATGAAGTGCTTTAATAGCCAGAAAAAGAGAAATAATTACACAGCCAGTAGAGATTCCGATCAAAATTATGAAGTCAGTTACGTTAATGACGGAAAAACGTTGTAAAATGACTGAAAATAATAAAATAAAGAACGACAATCCACCAAATCGAGGGGACCATACTGCTGCTCTTGAAACGAACCGAACATATCTCTTCTTCATGAAGTTTTTCCCCTCGATTGTAAACTATAAGCCAAGTTTTTTCAGAGTGCTATCTTACAAAAAGCTTCTGCTCATAAACCAAAAATAAAGCACTTATTTTTGAGGTCAAGGATGCGTAATGTCTTATAAGTTTCCAGCGGTTATTTTAGCACTTCATTGAAAGTGATCAGTATTTCTTCTATAGTTTATCATGTTATTGATGCGAATTTTATGGGAATGTTTGTAAATAAAAAGAAATAAACTCAAATAACAAGTTCTACGGTTGTTAGCAGCATATATTTTTAGAACTTTACTCTTGATTTTTCTCTTCTGATTGCGGGGAGTTTTTTCTGTCAGATAATGCGTATCAAATAGGATATGATGATGTGCAATAGAGATTTCATTCTATCTCAATAAAAAATTTAGGGATCTACAATCAGATAAATCTGAATTCGAATATTTGATTAATAGAGAAAAAAGATAACCATTTTGATAGGCTTCATGTATTTTATAGAAAGGAAGGTGTTGTACAAATGAGAGGTTAGTCCGTTTTTATTCATAAAATATGCGGCAGGTTGCAGATGAAAGAAAAGCTTCACTTTCTTTTTTTGCAAGGGAAGAAGGGACAAAAATACGTAAAATAACAAACCCTTCATTCAAATTTTTAGCAACCAAAACTGAATTGGCATTTTTTTTAGGTTTTGATTTTTTGAGTTCTATGATTTGTATTGGTTTTCCAATAATAAGATCGAGTGTCGCATCAGGGGCGGTTCGGTCATTAAGGCTATAGAAAATAATTCCGTCGTGTGTGTAGGCTGCTAGTGACCAAAATTGGCGTGTTTTCAAAGCTTTTAAATGAACAGGTCCATTTTCAAGATTAAATCTGCAGACTTTAAGAAGAAAGAGTGGATCAGCAGATTGCTGAATAGGATTATTGGGCGTAAAATCAACAAATTGATAAGGGGCTCCGGATTTTTTTAGTGCTGTCCATATATTATTTTGTGCCCAATAGGGGATGAGAAAGAGAACGCAAATATGAACGATAATAGCGCCAATGATTGCAAGAAGTGCGGTATAAATAAATCTAGTCACAATTTATTTGTCCTGATGGGATTTGTTCTATTGATGGCATTGTAAGCTTTTGTAATGCCGTTGCAGAGATGATTGAGGTATCGTATAAGGTAAGAATAAGCCCGAATTCTTTTTGACTAACTGTTGCAAGCCAATTGCCGGCTTGCGGTGTGAGTGAAATATTGATGCGCAATGAGCCATCATGCTCATAGATAATATTGTCAGTGTGGAGTTCAAAAGGTATTTCTTTGGATGAAGTATAGGGTTTAAGGGATTTGTCAGCTGTATAAAGGGTAAAAAGACGGGTTTCAGGGATGGTGCCTTTGAGCAAATAATGACAGTGAGGATGAAGTGGACGCCCTTGGTTATCTTGCCAAATCTGGAATTGAATACCTTCAGTTCGTCCGAGTGAAACAATGCCTCGTTTAGCGGTGTGGGCGCGGGTATAAGGATCCATATTAGCGGTTCCCACCTGTGGATAAGCACTCCATTTTCCAATTCTAAAGAGTCCAAAATGAGGAAAGGAATTGAGCACATAATCGACACTCAGTGTTCCACATAAAATGGAAAAAGCGAAGATAAAAAAGAAAATGGTGATATTAAAAAACATCAGTGAATATCTTGAATTCAAAATGTTGAATCTCCAGTTGTTTTCATTTTCAAAGAAATTACAGATGTTTTTTTCAGATCTTTGTTAATCAATCGCACAATATTCAATGTTTCAGGAGAAAGCGTAGAGGGTATTGGAGGAGGAACTTCAGAATCTGCATGGGAAGAAAGTACTGGGGGCTGATAAGGAAGGAGAGAATCTTTAACACCATAGAGCTGTTTGAGCATGATATTTTGATGTGCAGCAAGCATGATGCGATGCCATATCATGGCAGGAACGCCACCCCCAAAAGCACGATTCATCGGTGAAAAGTTATCATTTCCCATCCATACCGCTCCTGTATAATTGCCTGTAAAGCCAACAAACCAAGCATCACGATAAGATTGTGATGTTCCAGTTTTCCCAGCGACGAGAGTCATGGGTAGAGCAGCACGCTTACCAGATCCTCGTGTCGTGACACCCACCATCATTTGGTTCATATAAGCTGTTGATTGTTCATTCAGAACTCGGTGTAGTTTTTTTCCGTTATGTTCGAAATCCCACACGACACGACCATCAATTGTTTTGATTTGCGTAAACCCATGACGATTACCAGCTATCCCGCCATTCGCAAAGACATTAAAGCCAGTTGCTTGATCCATGGGGGTCATGTTGGAAGTGCCCAGAACCATCGTTTTGTGTGATAAAATATGCGCGTTAATCCCCATATTCTTGATGAGATCTATGATGGGTTGGGTATCACGGTTAAGATATTGATAGGTGAGATACACAGGGACTGTATTAATAGAAAAAGCTAAAGCTGTTGCTAAATCAATTTTCCCCAAATAACGGCCAGAATTATTTTTTGGTGTCCAACCTCCCCAATTGATAGGAGCATCTAAAACGATTGTCGAGGGAGACAGTCCGTGTTCCAGTGCGGTTGCGTAAACATAAGGTTTGAATGAAGAACCAGTTTGCCGTCCGCCTTGTGTTGCTCTGTTAAATTGGCTCTTTTTATAATCTTGTCCTCCAACAATTGCGCATACGGCACCGTTATTATCGAGTATAACGGTGGCAGCTTGGGTTACGCGATATTGTTGACCATATTGATGTAAATGATATGCGATTGATTCTTCTGCTGCTTTTTGAATATTCGGATCAAGGGTCGTTTGAATAATGAAACTATGGCTTGGAAGTTGATTACGCATTTTTTTGACTTCCTCGAATGCCCAATCAAGAAAATAATCTGGCTGATTATTTTCTCTTTGGGGAAGTGCCTTAGCAGGGTGGCGATGCGCATTGATAATTTGGCTCTTCGTCATAAAGCCACTATTAACAAGATTAGAAAGGACGATATTGGCACGTGTTTGAGCTGCAAAGAGATGACTATGAGGAGCATATTTTGTTGGAGCTTTAAAGAGTCCTGCTAACATAGCAGATTCACTTAAAGAGACATGACGTATGTTTTTTCCAAAATAAAATTTTGCCGCTGCGGCAATACCAAAATTGTTTCCTCCCATATAGGCTCGGTCAAGGTAAAGTTGTAAAATCTGCTTTTTGCTAAAATTTGCTTCTAGCCAAAGAGCAAGATAAGCTTCTTTGATTTTACGTGTTATGGTTCTTTCGTTTGTTAAAAATAAATTTTTAGCCAATTGTTGTGTGAGAGTTGAACCACCTTGCACCACACCTTTAGCTTGCATATTTTGTGAAATTGCCCGTGTAAGTCCTTGAAAATCAATGCCCCAATGATCAAAAAAACGACGGTCTTCTGTAGCGAGAACCGCTTTAATAACAGTGTCAGGCATTTCTTCAACGGGGACAGAGATTGCCGGCAGTGCACCACGGTGCCCAATGGAATTTCCATAGCGATCTAGAAAAAGAATGGAAAAGTTTTTAGGAGAAGACCAATCTGTTTTGGTCAGTTCAAAAACAGAAATGCCCAAAATAGTGAAAAGAGTAAATCCCAACAACCCTAATGTCAGTATTTCATCGAGAACTTCAACGATAAAACGTTTCCATCCTTGAAGATGAAAATTTTGTGAGACGATTTTTGCCTTTTTCCAGAAAAAACTGTTAGCAGAACGAATGTGATAAAGCGCTGTGTCTAATCGTGCGTCTAATTCAATGAGAGCAGGACTATGAAATGGCTTACGGTGTTGCCCTTTCTTTTTTTTAAAAAAATCAAACATTTAAAGAGAGCCTATGGCAAAGCAATACAACCAAACAAATCTACAATAATTATATGGAGTAGAAGTATTTTTTTTCTATAGTTCTAACAGAGAAAGAATTTGTTTTAGAATTATGCATTTTTTGTAAGATAGTATATTAATATTTTATTATTTTATTGAATAAATTTTATTCTCATTATTAAAAATATTTTTTTGATTTTTTAAAAATTTGGAGTAATGTTAATATGTTCTTCTGTAAGATAGAGGATAAATTGTTTTCATTTGTGATTTTTTAATCGACTAAAAAAAACCATTATTTCTTTTATCCTTTATCAAGGAAGAGAAGAGATGGGTTATTGAAATATTTATGATGAAAAAAAAATTCTTGTTCGTAATAATAGCAGCTTTTTTAGGAGCAGATTCTGTTCTAGCTTCTGGGTGTGCTGAAGTAGGTAAGAAGGCTGCCGCACAAGAGAGCGGGGTTCTCGTCCGTTCAAAACCGGTTGTTCAGGATGGAAAGGACATGTGTGCAATTGTAGTTGTTGTACCAGCCCGTAATGGTGAAAAGTTACGTCGTGTTGAGTTTTTTGTTCCTGCTGATTAGTCTTTAGCAGATGGTGTTGTGATGCGTATCTTAATCGTTGAAGATGATCGGAATCTTCACCATCAATTAGCAGAAGCTGTAAGACGTGCAGGATATGTTTCCGATAGTGCTTTCGATGGTGAAGAGGCTTATTTTTTAGGGAGCACAGAGTCTTACGACGCGGTGATACTTGATATAGGTTTACCGCAGATTGATGGTATTAGTGTTGTTGAAAAGTGGCGTCAAGAAGGGCTCTCCATGCCTGTTTTAATGCTAACGGCGCGAGACCGTTGGTCTGATAAGGTGCGCGGTATTGATGCTGGAGCTGACGATTATGTTGTGAAGCCATTTCATTTGGAGGAGGTGATGGCGCGCTTGCGAGCATTAATTCGTCGCACTACGGGACATGCGACAAGTGCATTATGTTGCGGAAATGTTTTGTTGGATACAAAGACGTCTCGTGTTTTTGTGGATGGTCAATTGATTAAACTAACATCTTATGAATTCAGACTGCTTTCGTATCTCATGCATCATTGTGACAGGGTCATTTCAAGAACAGAGCTTACTGAACATCTTTATGATCAGGATTTTGATAAGGATTCGAATACGGTGGAAGTCTTTGTAGGTCGGTTACGGAAAAAGCTTGGAGTGAATTTGATTGAAACTATTCGAGGAATGGGATATCGCGTGAGAACGCGAGGTGATTAATGAATGTTTTTGAAGAGAATAATTGGTATAGGAGGTTCTTTTTTGTAATTACTCGATCTCTCAGTTTACGTGTTATGATCTTATCAACATTATGGGTTGTTATTTCTCTTTTATCGATTTCTGCAGTAAGTATTTTATTTTATAAGCGTTCGACTGAACAAAGCCTAGAGCGTATCCTTTCTGCTCAACTCTACAGTCTTATTGCAACAGTGACGGTGTCATCGGAAGGTACTTTGATAGGAGGGGCTGGGATTGATGATATTCGTTATTCTGATCCAACAACAGGATGGTATTGGGAAGTTGTTGCGATATCCCATAATTTAAAAGGAAGATTGACATCTCCCTCATTGGGAACAGGCGAGATATTTACACCAAGTGATGTTGATATACCTTTTGACAATAAATTCTTTCGCTCTTATCGGATAACGGGGAACAATGGTCAAAAGCTACAAGTGATTGAGAGTGATGTTGTTCTTGATAATAAAAATCATATTGCACGTTTTCGGCTTGTTGGGAATATCGATGAAGCTCATGCCCAGGTAAAGGAATTTAAGCGAACTTTGCAAATTTTTCTTTGGAGTTTCGGTATCGGGAGCGTTCTTATTAATATTGCTATTATTTTCTTTAGTTTTCAACCGTTGAAGCTTATTCGATATGCATTGAATGATATTCGCGAAGGAAGAGTTCATTATGTGAATACGGATTTAGTAAGCGAAGTGATGCCGCTTGTACAAGAGATGAATGCTCTCATTAATAATAATCAGCGTATTATCGAGCGATTTCGCACACAGGTTGGTAATCTCGCGCATTCATTGAAGACGCCTCTATCCGTGATTATGAATGAGACAGATAAGATGCGCGGAGAAAAGGCTAGTTTGTTGAGAGAGCAAACGCAAATAATGCAAGCTCAAATCAATCATTATCTTCAGCGTGCGCGGATTGCAGCACAATGCGATAGTGTTGTCTATCATACGTCTGTTCGCAGTGTGCTTGAACGCTTGGTGCGGGTTATGAAAAAGCTTAATCCTGAAAAACAAATTCAATTTATTATGGATGTTGATGATATTGTTTTTTCTGGAGAGAAGGAAGATTTAGAAGAAATTATAGGGAATTTGATTGAAAATGCTACTCAGTGGTCTCGCGCAAAGGTTTTGATCTCTTGTTGTTTAGAAGAAAATGCTGAAGAAACAGAATATTTTAGTATCTTTGTAGAAGATGATGGTCCTGGTTTAACAGAAGACAAAATTGATGAAGCATTAAAAAGGGGGCGGCGGTTTAATGAAAGTAAACTAGGGTCAGGCTTAGGGTTAGCAATTGTTTCAGATATGGTCAGTGAATATGGTGGGAATCTCTTTTTATCCCGTTCTGATTTGGGTGGGTTATATGCAAAAGTTTTATTACCTAAGATGGGAGAATAACATATTTTCTCCTTAAGCAAGAAATGTCTATAAAGTTTGTAAAGCAGTATTTTCAGATAATACATCAAAGAGTAGGGAAACATTGTTTTTAGTTTCTTTGTTTAATTGATATATATATATATAATAGATTTTATAATATTCTCCATGAAAAAATGAATTTTTATTAATTCACATCACTTTTCTCATGAAGAGGATAAAATGTAAGCGAGTTATTCTCTGTTCGTATTGGAAAAAAACGATATGCTCTTATTGATTTTTGCAGCATTTTTTCTGATTTTTCTGGCAAGTGTTCTTTTTCTTTCACTCCGTTTTGATGATGAGATAAAAAAAGAATGGAAAGTTCAAACCGTGGATGGTTATAGAAGCCATAAGCGTATGATTGAGTTTAACAAGCTTTATATGCATTATAAAAAAAGAAATATTCTTAAGGCTTTAAGTATCTTGTTTGTTCTCCTTATGACATGGAATATTTATGGGCTGACAGGCAATCCAGAAGTGAAAAGTTATTTTTTTAGCGAATTAATGGATAAGGATCCTCAAACTCTTAGTAAGCAAGAAAAGCTTATTCGTTTACAAGTGCTTTTTTTCCGTGCACCTCATGATGGCAAGCTAGCAGATGCGTTAGCGGTAGGGTATCTCGAAGAAAGCCTTTTTCAAGAAGCAGTGAATACTTATTTAGATGCACTTCGTTTGAATGGAGAAACAGCTCCAAGGCTTGTAGGATACGGTTTAGCATTGGTTGGTTATGAAGGGGGAGTGATAACGCAAGAAGCGCAAAATGCTTTTCAAAAAGCAGCAGATTTAGCGCCAACAGATTTTTATCCACGTTTATTGTTAGCCGATGCATTGCATCAAGCAGGAAAAACTGCACAGGCAGTGCAATTTTTACAAAGCTTTCTTGATACAATGCCTGAAAATTTTTCAGGACAATCACGTGTTAAAAAAATGATGATTCAGTTACGTGATTTATCGAGTAAGCATACAAAGAAAAGAAATCTTGCACCTATGTAGAAGATGTGCAAAGCTCTTAAAAAATAAAATATTGATACTTAATTATAATGTATTTAAAATTTTTTCGCAGAGTGTCTATGAACAGTCAATCTTTAAAGAATTCTGCCTCATGGAAGGTTATTTTAGAGCAGCGAAAAAAAAAGCGCTTACTGATCATATTATTATGTTGTTTGGTTATGACAATTGCAGCAAGTCTCATAGTGTATGCAATGCGTCATGCGGTCAGTTTTTTTAGAATGCCCTCTGAAATTACAAGAGAAGATATTTTAACGGAGCGCCCTTTGCGTTTGGGTGGCTTTGTTGAAAAGGGAACTGTTCAATATGTTGGAGAGAGAGGCGTTGTTTTTTTTGTAACGGATAACAAAAAACATGAAAAAGTAGTTTTCAATGGTGCCTTACCGGATCTTTTTCGTGAAGGTCAGGGGGTGATCGTAGAAGGGCATTTCGATAAACAGGGCTTTTTTATAGGGATGCGTATTTTAGCAAAACATGATGAAACTTATATGCCTAAAGAAACAGCTGATCGTTTGAAAAAACATTACATTATGGAGAAATAATTCGATTGTGCTTGTCGAACTGGGTCATATTTTTTTAGCTGCAGCATTTTCAGTAAGCTTATTAGGGGCATTTTTACCTGCTTTAGGTTTTTGGTGGAGAGAGCGTTTGTTAATGCAAACAGTTGTTCCTCTAACATATATTACTTTTACATTACTGCTTTTATCTTTTTTAGTGATAATTTATGCTTATGTTGTATCTGATTTTTCTGTTTTGAACGTTGTTGAGAATTCTCATTCAGAAAAACCGATGCTCTATAAAATTACAGGTGTTTGGGGCAACCACGAAGGCTCTATGTTGTTATGGGTTTTAAGTCTTGCTTTTTTTAGCGCATTGATGGCTTTTTTTAGCCAACATTTGCCAGAAGATTTTAAGACGCTTGTTTTAATTTGCCAAAGTTGGATTACAACTGCTTTTCTTTTATTTATTCTTTTTGTATCCAATCCATTTTTACGCGTAAATCCACCAGCATTGCAGGGAAATGGTCTCAATCCTCTTTTACAAGATATCGCATTAGCAATTCATCCACCGCTACTTTATTTAGGTTATGTCGGTTTTTCACTTTGTTTTTCTTTTGCCGTTGCGGCATTGATTATGGGACATGTTGATAGAATTTGGGCGCGTGGGATTCGTCCGTGGCTTTTACTTTCTTGGTGTTTTTTGACATTGGGTATTATGGTTGGCTCTTATTGGGCTTATTATGAGCTAGGATGGGGGGGGTATTGGTTTTGGGATCCTGTTGAAAATGTTTCGTTTATGCCGTGGCTTTCAGGAACGGCTCTTTTACATTCTGCTCTTGTTCTCGAAAAACGAGAAATATTGAAAAGTTGGACTCTGTTTTTAGCGCTGCTTACTTTTTCCCTTTCTCTGATGGGAACTTTTCTTGTGCGTTCTGGGCTTTTAGTTTCTGTTCATAGTTTTGCTGTTGATCCAGCACGCGGGCAAGCAATTCTTGCTCTTTTATTTTTTTTACGGGAGCTGCTTTTCTTCTTTTTGCTTTGCGTACCCCTATTTTAAAAACAGAAAGATTTTTTCAACCAATTTCACGTGAAGGGTTTATTGTTTTAAATAACTTGTTACTGACAACAATAACAGCAACAGTATTGATTGGTACGCTTTATCCTTATTTTATTGAGATATTAACAGGGCAAAAAATTTCTGTAGGGGCTGCTTTTTTTAACCTTACCTGTGGACCGCTAATGGTTTTGCTGTTGTTGTTTGTTCCGTTTGGGACAATGATGGCATGGAAACGCGGTGATTTTCTTGCAGTTTTTGAACGGTTGTGGTTTGTTTTTGTATTGGTTGGTATCGTCTGTTTTATAATATTTTACGCGACATCTGTGCGTGATATTTTTGCAGTTTTAGGGATTGGGCTTTCAGCGTTTGTTTTTTTAGGCAGTTTAGCGGATCTATGGGGAAAGAGTGGATATGGCAAGAGAGCTTTTTCAGTACGCGTTAAGAGATTTCTTGGATTGCCATGGTCTACTTTTGGTGCAGCAATAGCACATATGGGATTAGGCGTTACATTATTTGGTATTGTTTGCGTGGCAAGTTTTGGGCAAGAACGTATTTTAATCATGAACGTAGGGGATAGGGTGACGATAGCGGATAAAACGCTTCATTTTGATGCAGTGTATGATGGTGTTGGTTCGAATTATTCGACAATGGAGTTTTATTTTAAAATATATGAAAATAAAAACATTGTAGGTCATGTAACAGCCTCAAAGCGATTTTATTCAAGCCAAAATACATCAACAACAGAAGTTGGTCTTAAAAATCATGGATTATCACAGCTCTATATTGTACCGGGACATATTGATAATCGGGGTCTCGTTGTGCACATATGGTGGAAGCCTTATGTAATATGTATTTGGTTAGGGGCATTCATGATGGCTATGGGAGGATGTCTTTCTCTTTTGGGGTATTGGTTTCGCATTGGCATGTACAATAGGGTAGTGCTTGCTTTAAATTTTTGGAAAAGACATTGAGATGAAAAAAATTCTTTGGATTGTATTTTTTTTAATGGCAACGTTTCCTTTTCGATTAGCAATAGCAGTAGAGCCGGATGAGATTTTAAAGAATAAGATTCTTGAAGCGCGAGCACGCCATATTTCATCGCATTTACGTTGTCCTGTTTGTCAAAATCAATCAATTGATGATTCAGATTCTGCTTTAGCACGTGATTTACGGCTTTTAATTCGGGAAAGGCTAAAAATGGGCTATAGTAATCAGCAAGTCACTGACTTTCTTGTTGAGCGATATGGTGAATTTATTCTCTTGAAACCACCATTGAATAAGATAACTTGGTTTTTATGGTTCTCGCCTTTGATCATTATTATCATTGGCGTAAGTATCATATTTTTCCACTTCAAACGAAATAATCATGAGTTATGTGAATGAAAAAGAACAGTCAAAAATGTCATTGCATTAAAAAAAATGTTACATAAAAGAAAAAATCAGATCATCTGCAATGAGCAGACAATCTTATTGTAATTATATTAGGGAATACTGAAACCTTACAAAACTTTAATAATTTAGACAGAAAACGGTAAGGTCTGGTATTTTATAAGTGATCGGAATTGAAATAAAGGTATGATTGAATAGGAGCATAGAATAAATGGTTAAAAAGGCTTTCTTTAAAACATTTGTCGCAGTGAGTTTTTCTGCGATATTGGAAAGTGCACTGTTTTTTAGTGGATGTACATCAAGCTTGTGGATGACAAAGGCTCATGCAAGTTCTGTATTTACTTCGTTAATGCAACAACAGGGATTTGCCGATATTGTTGCTCAAGTGAAACCAGCCGTTGTAGCAGTACAAGTAAAGAGCAATAAAAAGAAAGAAGATAGGTTCTTTAGCAACTTTTTTAGTGGTCCAGGACTTGATCAATTACCAGATCAGCATCCTTTAAAAAGATTTTTTAAAGAGTTTTATGATTTTGATAAACCTAAAAATAAATTTCCGCACCAATCGCAGAGACTCCGTCCTGTTGCTTTTGGATCGGGTTTTTTTATTTCATCTGATGGTTACATTGTGACCAATGATCATGTGATTTCTGATGGAACAAGTTATACTGTTGTTCTTGATGATGGTACAGAATTGAACGCAAAGCTCATTGGGAAAGACCCAAAAACCGACCTTGCCGTATTAAAAGTGAATGATAAAAGAAAATTTTCTTATGTTGATTTTGGTGATGATTCAAAGCTTCGTGTTGGAGATTGGGTTGTTGCCATTGGGAATCCATTTGGTCTTGGTGGAACTGTGACAGCAGGTATTGTTTCTGCACGTGGACGTGATATTGGCACTGGTGTGTACGATGATTTTATTCAGATTGATGCTGCTGTTAATAGAGGGAACTCTGGTGGTCCAACGTTTGATCTTAATGGAAAGGTTGTTGGGGTTAATACAGCAATTTTTTCTCCTTCTGGAGGAAATGTTGGGATTGCTTTTGCTATTCCAGCAGCGACTGTAAAACAGGTTGTACAACAACTTATTGAAAAAGGTTCAGTTCAACGTGGTTGGTTAGGTGTTCAGATTCAGCCGGTAACAAAGGAGATTTCCGATTCAATAGGATTGAAAGAAGCCAAAGGTGCTTTGGTTACTGATCCGTTAAAAGGACCGGCAGAAAAGGCTGGTATTAAAGCGGGTGATGTAATTATTTCAGTGAATAATGAAAAAGTTGCTGATGCGCGTGAGCTGGCGAAACGTATTGCAAATATTAAACCAGGAGAAATGGTAACCATAGGGATTTGGAGATCAGGTAAGGAGGAGAGTATAAAGGTTAAACTCGCTTCAATGTCTGAAGATGAAAGTAAGAAAGAGACTTCAAAATATTCAAATGGACAGAGTGATTTAGATGAAACATTGGAAGATTATGGTTTGATTGTTATGCCTTCTGATGATGGTGTAGGGGTTGTCGTAACGGATGTCGATACCGATTCAGATGCTGCAGATAAAGGGATACGCCCTGGTGATATCATTGTGACAGTAAATAATAAACCAGTTAAACGAGTCTCTGATATTATTAACACAATCAAAAATGCTCAGCAGTTAGGACGAAAGGCTATACTCTTACAAGTGCGAACAAATGATCAAAATCGTTTCGTTGCTCTTCCAATTTTCAAAAAATAAGGCTTTAGTTGTAGGACAAATGTTTATTAAACATTTGTCCTACAACATAATAAAATAATGGAGATACGTTTTATGAAGATACTCGTTATTGAAGATGATCATGAGACGGGGCATTATCTCGAAAAAGCATTTTTGGAAGTAGGGCATTCTGTTGATGTTGCTTATGATGGAGATACGGGATACGCTTTAGCAACCACGGAAAATTATGACGTTATGGTTGTTGACCGAATGCTTTTGCATCGTGATGGTCTTTCTATTATTGCTGAATTGCGCGCTAAAGGCAATGAAACACCGGTTCTTATTCTGTCTGCTTTAGGGCAAGTTAATGATCGTGTAACGGGGCTGCGTGCAGGGGGAGATGATTATTTGACAAAGCCTTATGCTTTTTCTGAACTTCTTGCGCGTGTTGAAGTTTTACAACGGCGGAAAAATCCTAAAGAAGCAGAAACTGTTTACTGTGTAGGTAATCTTGAGCTTGATCGGTTAGCACATACGGTAAAACGAGGTGATAGAAACATTCTATTGCAACCACGAGAGTTTCGTTTACTTGAATATTTGATGCGTTATGCGGGGCAGGTTGTTACACGCACTATGCTTTTGGAAAACGTTTGGAATTACCATTTTGATCCACAAACGAATGTCATTGATGTCCATATCTCTCGTTTGAGAGCCAAAATTGAAAAAGATTTTGATGTTCCCCTTCTCCATACAGTGCGTGGAGCTGGATATATGCTGAAAGTACCAGATAACAAAGCATGAATCGTTTGATTAATATAATGCGCACGACGGCGCTAAGGCTTTCAGCACTTTACATTTTATTGTTTGGATTGGTGGCAACAGGACTTTCTATTTATATGACGGCATTTTCTGCTTCATTGTTAACAGAGCAAACTGAACAGGCTTTACATGAAGAATTAAAGTATATTGAAAATGCTTATAATTATGGGGGATTATCCTTATTAATGCGCACTATTGATTATCGTTCAAGACAACCAGGAGCATTTCTTTATCTTGTTACAGATTCTATGGGGCGTATTTTAGCAGGAAATGTAGCACGTATTGAATTAGGTCTTTTGAATCAGAGTGGTTTTATTTCTACCTCTTTTTTGTATTCCCGTTTTGGAGAACATGGCAAAACAAGTGAACATCGCGCTTTGGCGGTTATTGTTGATTTACCTAATGCTATGAAGATTCTTATAGGACGTGATTTGGATGAGCCAGAACGTTTTGCTGTTGTTATTCGCAAAGCTGTGATCATTGCACTTGCTGCAATGGTTGGAGGCGCTTTACTCATATGGTTTTTTGTTGGCAGGAGAGCTTTACAAAGGATTGATCATGTAACGGCTGCATCACAGCGCTTGATGGATGGTGATTTCAGTGGGCGTTTACCTGTTTCTGGAGTAGGGGATGAGTTTGATCGATTGTCAACCAATCTTAATGTTATGTTAGACCGCATTGAAGAATTAAATATTGGTTTACGTCAAGTATCAGATAATATTGCTCATGATCTGAAAACGCCGTTAACGCGTCTTAGAAATCGCGCTGAAGAAGCGCTTTCAGGAAATAAGACAAAGCTTGAATATCGTCAGGTCCTTGATAGGGTTATTGCAGAATCAGATCAACTTATTTGTACGTTCAATGCGATTTTAATGATTTCACGTATTGAGGCCAGCAGTGCAATTGAACATCTTGAAATGATTAATATGAAACTGATCCTTGAGGATGCTGTTGAGCTTTACGAACCTTTTGCTGAAGAGTCAGGTGTTTTACTTCAGTTGGGAGATATATTTGATAAAGAGCTAAAATTGAATCGTGAGCTTGTTGCGCAATCAATTTTTAATCTTATAGATAATGCAATTAAATATGCGCCTAAAGGTGGAAGGCAAGCGAAGGTTTGCTTATCAATGGAATATCGTGATGAACATTTATTAGTTGTTGTGAGCGATAATGGACCAGGAATAGCAGAGGATAAACGTGAAAAAGTGACAGAGCGATTTGTTCGTCTTGAAGAAAGCCGCACACAACCTGGGTTTGGGATTGGTTTAAGTATAGCAAAAGCGGTTATGAAGCTTCACGGGGGTGAATTGTTACTTGAAAATGCAAATCCAGGGCTTAGGGCTGTTTTGTTATTTCCTTAAAGATATTTTTCTTCACTTTCATACGTAACAACTATTTTAAAAGTATAAAGCAATAGAAAGGAAAGCAAAATGCTTTTCAAGGGAGCAGAGATGAAACAAGCTTTTTTAAAAACACAGCTTCTCCCTTTATGTCCTCTCGATAAAAGTGGTTCCCAATGGTTAAAAGACATGGAAGAACAAGCAAGGAAAGAAGGTTTAGAATCGCTTGTTTCCATCATTTCAGAGAGTGGAACGCAGATTGATTTTATCAGTTCGGTTATGACCTTATCTCCTTTTTTGCGTGAGGTTTTAATTGCCAACCCATCATATCTTAGTGCTTTATTAAATGTTGATATAGAAACAAGGCTGAGCGAAATTATAGATGATATTACAGCTATTGATAAAGATGAAGCTATAAATGAAACTTCATTGATGGCTGCTTTAAGGCGCAAAAAACGAGAAGCGCATGTTCTTATTGCTTTAGCTGATTTGGGTGGTGTTTTTACTTACGAAGTTTCATGTGCTTGGTTGACACGTTTGGGCGAAGCAGCATTAAGTGTAGCACTACGTTTTCTATTAAGAGAAGCGCATGATCATGGTAAGATCAATTTATTAAGCCGTGAGAATCCAGAAAAAGACTGTGGTTTAATTATTTTAGGGATGGGAAAGTTAGGAGCAGGGGAACTTAATTATTCTTCTGATATTGATCTTATTGTTTTCATTGATGAAACATCACCTCATATTGGTAATCTTTCTGAAAGTGTTGACGTATTTTCTAAAATGGTACGCCGATTAATCCGTATCATTCAAGAACGCACTGCGGAAGGATATGTTTTTCGTCTTGATTTTCGTCTTCGTCCAGATCCAGGTTCAACCCCTTTGGCCTTACCAGTAAGGACTGCATTGCGTTATTACGAAGGGCGTGGGCAAAATTGGGAACGAGCAGCCATGATTAAAGCACGTCCAGTTGCTGGTGATAAGAGGGCAGGTTTTAACTTTCTCAAAGAGCTTTTTCCCTATGTGTGGCGGAAATATTTAGATTATGCTGCTATTGCTGATATTCATTCGATCAAACGTCAAATTCATGCGCATAAAAATTACGGTCAAATTGCAGCTTATGGGCATAATATAAAGTTAGGTCGTGGTGGTATTCGTGAGATTGAGTTTTTTGTTCAGACACAGCAGCTCATTGCTGGTGGACGTTTTCCTCAATTACGTGGACGTCAGACAGTTGCAATGTTAGCAGAACTTCACACGCTTGGTTGGATCAGTGAGAAAACGAGAAATAGCCTTATAAAAAGTTATGCTTTTCTTCGAAATGTGGAACATCGTATTCAAATGCTTTTCGATGAACAAACACATCTTCTTCCAAATGATACTGCTCAATTCACGAGTGTTGCCTATTTAATGGGTTATCAAGACAGGAGCAGTTTTATCCGTGATTTATTAAAAACACTTCAGATTGTTGAAAAACATTATGCTGCACTGTTTGAGAATGAGCAAGAACTTGGTTTAGAAATTGGTAATTTAGTTTTTACCGGTGAAGAAGATGATCCGGAGACATTAATAACATTAAGCCGTTTAGGCTTCGAAAGAGCAAGTGATATTTGTCGTATTATGCGCACGCTCCATTTTGGTCGTTATAAAGCAACGCAATCAGCCGAAGCACGCGAGAGATTAACGGAATTAACACCAGCTCTTTTGAAAGCTTTTGGTGGGACAAAACGAGCTGATGAGGCGATGTTACGTTTTGATGGTTTTTTACAGGGCTTACCTTCAGGAATTCAGCTTTTTAGTCTTTTGCAGTCTAATCCTTCTCTTTTGGATATGCTTGTCCTTATTATGGGGGCTGCTCCACGTCTTGCAGAAATTATTGCACGCAGGTCCCATGTTTTTGATGGAATGTTAGATCCGAATATTCTTTCAGAATTACCGACCAAAACGTACTTAGAAAAACGGCTTGAATATTTTCTTGAAAATGTTCTTTCTTATGAGGAAATTCTTGATCATTTAAGGATTTTTGCAGATGAACAACGTTTTTTGATTGGTATTCGAATTTTAAACGGTACAATTACAGGAGAAAGAGCGGGTTTTGCTTTTACTGCGCTTGCTGATCTTATGATTACAAAAACATTTGCTACCGTTCAAGAGGAATTTTCTCGTCTTCATGGTCGTATTAAAGGAGGGCGTGTTGGCATATTGGGTATGGGGAAGCTTGGAAGTCGCGAATTAACAGCAGATTCCGATGTTGACCTCGTTTTGCTTTATGAACACGATGATGATGCAGAAATATCTGATGGAGAAAAGCCTCTTTATATCTCTCAATATTATACGCGTTTAGCACAGCGCCTCGTTTCTGCTTTATCCACTCTTACAAGCCAAGGTATTCTTTATGTCGTTGATTTAAGGTTACGGCCATTAGGCAATAAAGGACCTATTGCTATTTCTTTTCCATTTTTTAAAAAGTATTATCGCCAAGAAGCATGGATATGGGAATATCTTGCTTTAACAAGGGCTCGAGGCATTGCAGGAGACCCTGATTTTTTACAAAAGCTAGAAAATGAAGTGTGTGCAATTATTGCTATTTCTCGTGATAAGAAGGAAGTTGCAAAAGAAGTATGTGAAATGCGTGCCTTGATTGCAAAAGAAAAGCCGCCAAAAAATCAATGGGATTTAAAAACGATGTCTGGTGGCATTATGGATTTGGAGTTTATTGCTCAATTTTCTCTTATTACGCATGTCATTGAGTTTCAAATTGGAGCGACGACAGCGGATATTTTAGATCACTTACCAAACAGTTTTCTTAATCAGTCATGTATTGCTGATTTACATTATGCCTATCGTCTTTATACAAATTTGAGTCAAATTATACGGCTTTGCTTAAATGATTCTCTTGATCCCAATGACATGCCACCTGGATTAAGTGACCTTTTGTTGAATAGTGTTGGGGAACCTGATTTGCTTCGTGTTGAAAAATTAATTGCAGAAACTGGGCAATTGGTCTGTTCAGTTTTTACAAAAATCATGAAATATTAAAATAATTCTATAAGAATAAATAAAAATTATTAATTCCATTTTTATATATTAATTTTTGTCTTTCATTTCATAGACGCTTGAGAGGGTTAGAGTGAAGTTCTCTACTGTTTTTTCAAGTGTGATGAAAAAATTCTCCATTCTAGGTATCATTCTTTATACAAAAAGCGGTGAGTGATTAATTTAGTGAATCATATTTTTTATGAGCGTTATCTCATTTTTTCAAAAAATTGACATTATAATTATTTATATAATTCCAAGTAATAATGATCAATATGAAGCTATAAAAGCTACTATAGATTAATAGCTTCTGGAAATTATAAATAATATTTAAGCTTTATTTAAAACTAATTTTAATTTTTTAACTGTGTCATTTTTGCTATAGATTTTTTCAAAAAATTGTGAAACGATTTACCATTATTTATGTATCACATTAGCTTTTAGGGGAGCAATTATGATTACAAAGTATTTAGCCTCAACATCTATATTTTCTTTAATTTCAATTTCTGTAGTACAGGCGTCGGATATCGTTATTCCTGAACAACCTGTTCCTGTTATTCCAGCACCTGCTTTGTCTTGGACAGGATTTTATCTTGGAGGACAGATTGGTAACTTTTCAGGTAAAACAACTGCAAGTTATTTAAAACATGAGACAGGGATATGGAATCCAATTGGAAAGGAGAATTTACCTAAACTTTCTGGTTTTATCGGGGGAGTTTATGCAGGTTCCAATATTGATATCGATAATAGTTTTATTATAGGTATTGATACAGATATTATGTGGTTTGGTAAAAAGGATTCTAAAGATGTCAATCTACCGAAAAAAAGTCCAACTGAAGAAACACCAAAACTTGTAGAAAAAACAAGTCTAACAAGAGATTTGCATGAGGAGGATTCGACAACACCTATTAAAGCTGTACGTCATACTTTAAAACAAAAATGGGCTGGTGCTACACGGGTGAGAGTTGGTTTTGCGATTGAGCGTATGATGCCTTATATTTCTGGAGGGATTGCTTATACGCAGCTTCAGAATATTTTTGCGGCAGTAGCTGATAGCAAAAATGGAGAAGTTGATTTTTCTGATTGGTTGCATGATGAAAAAAAGACCATGATTGGTTATACCCTTGGAGGTGGTATTGATTTTGCAATGACTGATAATATTATTGTACGTGCAGAATATCGTTATTCAGATTTTGGCAAAAAGAAGTTCATACAGGATAAATTTGAAATGGGCTACAAGACAAATGATTTTCGTGTGGGTGTAGCTTATAAATTTTAATTTTTTGCAGAATTAAACACTTCAAAAGTCTCATTTTCGAATGAGGCTTTTATTTTTCAGATATGTTCTAGTAAATATCCTTTACTCAAAAGAGCTACTATTTTATTCGAACAATACTTTGATTTGTAAACATAAATTACTTTTTGTCATGTTGAGTGAGAGACCCAAGTGTCATAAGATTTTCTCATTTTAATTGAACCGATCAAAACCATGTCTTTTGCACGTCAAAAAGAGGGGGCGTCGTGAGATAAAAACATTAAAGAAAGAATAAAAATGCTTCTTATGAACCATTTTAAGTGCTAAAGGCTGTCGCTACATTAGGGGGTGGCAAAGTGTGAGATTTTGATACTAGCTTGCTTTTCCATAAACGTGAAGATGGTGTTGCTAAATGGACTTAACATTACATCATTCATAGGTACCGTCGGGAAATGGGTTTGGGTGCTTTAAAAGATGCTTTTTTAAACCAACATGTGAATTGGCAAGCTAATGGCATTTTATTTTATTTGAAAGATTTTTCATACAATCAACTTTTCTGTTTTGCGGTATCGTAAAATATTTTATTTAATAACAAAAAGCTCGCAAAAAAACTCTAAAGAACGTAAAATTACATCCGCAATATAATTCAATAATAAAATAATTATAAAGAGTATTATAAAGTGATTTATAGGAAAAAATAGAGAGAAAATTAGGAATTTATTGAGATATAAAAAACATTATTACCTATGTCTGTTATCGAAATATAATCTATTATTTTCCTAATTTTTTAATGTACGATAATAAATTTCGAGTGAAATAGTAATGGATCATTTCAAATCTATTTACGATAAATCAATCAACATCATTTGTTTATGAATCACAAGTAGGTTGGGTTATTTAAATTATATACTTTAGTTATTATTTGGCTTTTTTAGCCATTGATTTTCAGGTATAGAAGCTGAATGAGCTTCTCTATTATTCTATAAAATATCATCATTGTAATATTATAAGGATTTTACGCATTAGATGCTTTTGGAGGAGTGGATGATGAAATTCAAAGCAGGGTTTATGTGTAGAGCTTTGTGAAGTAAATCACATGCGCAATTAGCAGCTGGAACCCGTGAGACAAGAATCCGAATTATTTATAAATCAGATGTGGTAGAATTTTCGTCCTTTAGAGCGGGAAGGAAGAAAACCGATAAGTTTGTAAAAAGCTCGTTACATAAGTGGGGCAGCAGATGGAATTCTCTGAGAAAAATTGATCTATTAACAGAGAAGGTGAAACTTTGTCTTTTAAGGAGAAAAAGGGAAATAAGAATTATGATTTCCAAAGGGATGTGAAATAAAAATATTTTCGTTTTTGGTTGTTTTGGCAACTATGAAGGTGTTTAAAGATTAATTGTTTCAGTACATGCAATCTCGTTTTTGGGGTTGATAATGCTATAACGTTGTAATTGGCAATGCCATTGATTTTGTAAGCGTTCAATGGAAAATAAATTAAAGCCTGCGGGTGGTTTTTTATCACCAAAAGCTTGTGATGCAGAAGGAACACCAACAATAGGAATTTTTTTAATTGGTCCTTCAATGTAATTCAATGTGGGTAAATGAGTATGTCCGTGAAGAATAAGCTCACAACCGTGGTATTTGATAATGTCTAGAAAACGTTTTATATCCCGTAGTTTTTTATGCCAAGACGTTGCCTTTGGAAAGGGGGGGTGGTGAATCATGACGACACGAAAAAGGTTGCGCTGTGCTGCTTCCTTTAAAAAGAGCGGTAAAGTTTGCGCTTGCATTTTACCAAAATAGCCAGAAGCTTGAAAAGGCAATGTCGCAATGGCTGAAGAAGCTGCTATGATGGCAACATCTTTGCGAATGCGCATATAAGGAAAGGCACTTTTTTGAGGGATGTCACCTGTAATCCAAGGTTTAAAGAGAGTGCATGCTTTTTGTAAAGCGCCGCGGACATAGGCATCGTGATTTCCAAATGTCAAAGAAATATCTTGAGGTTTTCCTAGGTTAAGTAGCCAACGATGAGCTTGTACAAATTCTTTATCGAGAGCAAGATTTACAAGATCACCAGAGATCACAAGGTGATCAGGTTTTGTTTTGTTCAAGGCATCTATTAAAGTTTCTAGGACATCTGTTGCCATCTGACTCTTACGTTTTTTTTGCCAGTTCAGATAACCGGTAAGACGTTTCCCAGAAAGTTCAAAAAGGGAAGGTTGCGGGAGAGGGGAAAGATGTACATCCGATATATGGGCAAGATAAAACATAAAAGCTCGTAAAGTATTAAAAACGATTTAAAGAATAAACATAAGATAAGTTAGTGCTTAAAGGCAAGAAAGATTGTAAAATGAAAATTAGCTTGCAAAAAAGAATGTCTCAAGCGGAATGTTCCAAATAGAATATCCCTAATAAAATATCATTGTGTTGTAGATTCACATATTTGTAAAAAAAACATTTCTCAATGCGTTTGAGCTAATTTCACGATGGTACTCGATATTATAATGGAAAGCTTCTGTGAACTATATAGGGCTTACTGTACACTACCATCTCTACACTTATACAAGGTGCAAATAAAAAACATCATACTATTTTCCCCCAATTTTATGAAAATCCTTGCTTTGCTTTAAGAGGATTCATAAGAGGTATTTCACTCTTTTCTTCAATGGTTTCTATCCATACAGCATCCCTTCTAATAATACGCAAGAGAATGTTTTTTATTGTTTTAATATGAGGATATTGGAAATAAGGAGAATTCCACTGTATTTTGAGTTATAAATCAATACGTTATCTAATTACAAAAGACAAGTAAATACGTAAAAAGATAAGCTGAATTTTAAAACTATTATACGAAATCTCAGACTTTTTAACGGCCTTCATAATACCACATGCTGCTCAACAGTAAAAGGCAAGCAAGCAGTGCAAAAAAACCAGAAAATATCGAAAAATAAAAGGTATTGATTAAACGGGTTTCTGTTGCTTCTTTCAGAACAATTGAATGTGCTGGGGAAGAGGACGGACTTGTTTTTGATTGAATCAGCTTAAATGGAGGAAGATGAATGTTTTCTTTTCCTTCAGGGTGTAAACGTCCGATGTAGCCACCAGTGTGCTTAATAATGGGGGCTAGTTTTTCTTGTGTTGAAATCAAGTCAAACAACTCAAGATTATCGAGCATCCCTACAGAAGAAAGTATTGTTAAACCGCCATTTTTAATGTTAAAAATTCCTGTCTCATCAGTGGTCACAGTTGCAGTAAAAAGGCCTTCTTTCTCTTTGGTCAGAGTAATATTTTCTTTTTTTCCAGAGGGAAAGATTATTTCAGCGGGTTCTGGATGGTCTTTTAGAGTTTGGCGGCGAATTGTTAAATGATGATGGCTGCTAGTCGCACTTAATTTTTCTTCCTCAAGTTCTGGTTCTTTCATGAGCCAATGGGCAATACGACGATAAAGAGCAGCATAAGGACCACCGCCTTCGAAACCTCGTGCCCAAAGCCAACTTTCATCAGAAAGCAACATGCCCACACGTCCTTTATCAACATGGGAGAGAAGTAAAAGTGGTTGTTCATCCGCTCCTTTCATGAGGGCGATTCCGTTATTTATGTTTTGAATAGCAATTTGTCGCAACCATTGCCCCCATTGAGAAGCGGGAAGGTTAAGTGTTGCAAGACCCCTTGTGACAGGATGGCGCTCACCTTCTTTGGTTAATGTGGGGCGAAAAGGTTTTTCAATAATAGTTCCATTGGGCAATGCCGGTAGAATGCTTATTAAAGGTGTTTTCGCAAGTGAGTTTTTTTGGGTAAATTCAGGTCCTGTTACCATCAACAATGCACCCCCCTTTTGTACATATTGGGCGATATAATCATAATAGATTAAGGGGAGAACAGTAGAGTGCTGGTAGCCATCAAGGATGATGAGATCAAAGTTATTAATTTCTTCAACAAAGAGTTTTCTTGTGGGAAAGACCACTAAGGATAATTGGCTTGAGGGCGTATTATCTGCTTTGGTGGGGGGACGCAAAATAGTAAAGTGAACAAGATCAATATTGGAGTCACCTTTCAAAAGGTCTCGCCATGTCCGTTCTCCATTATAAGGAGCACCTGAAATAAGAAGAACGCGTAAATTTTCTCTGATTCCTTCAATAATTGTTATGGCGCGGTTGTTTTCCAAGCTTAGTTCACCTTTGTGTGGATCAGTTATAACTTGGATAATATTTTTTTCAGCATGAGGAAGGGTAATTTCAGTTTGAAAAATCACGCCAGGAGTTACAGAATAATGGCCAATGTCTTGTCCATTGACGCTTAGTGTAATATTTGCTTTCTCTGATATTGTTTTTTTGGCGGGGCCTTTATCTTCTACCAAAATGGAGAGCGTTTGTGGTTTGTTGACAAGGGCAAAGCGTGGAGGAGAAATAAACTTGATTTGGCGATCAAATTCATCTGAGTATCCTGTAATCAGGGCATTGAGAGGTGCTTCATGATGAAGGTCTGATAGGTCAGGGATGTCATGCACTTGTCCATCGGTGATAAAAATGGTTCCTGCATAACGAGAGAACGGTACATCAGATAGTGCTTGTGTTAAAGCTTCAAACAAATTCGTTGAGGGTGCATATCGATTATCAGCAAGTTTCCCAGCTTCAATAAAGCGTGGTTCAAATTGTGGATAATGCGCCAGTGTTTCGACTAATTGCCTGCGCGCTTCATCACTATCATTTGTACGTGTTCCAAATGATTGGCTTTTGCTGCGGTCAATGACAATGCCTACTGTGCTTTTCAGTGGTTCGCGCTGTTCTTTTATGATCATTGGATTGAGCAAAGCAAGGATAAGGGCGCTTAATGCCATCAGACGAAATAAAGAACCTTGCCGTAGCGTAACAAGACCAACAACGACAAAAAGAATCGATATTCCGCTTAAGAGCAGAATCCAAAAGAGTGGTAAAAAAGGCTGAAAAGTGAAAAATGATATCATTGCCTTCTTTCTCTTTTAAAGCGTTCCAAGAGTGCTGGAACATGCACTTGATCCGCTTTATAGTTTCCTGTAAGCACATAAAGGACAATATTTAAACCTGCACGAAATGCCCATAGACGTTGCATTGGATCATTGGGAACAAGGGGATATTTCCATGCCCCTTTTTCATCGAGTGCCCAAGCCCCAGCAAAGTTATTTGCGGTGATGAGAAGGGAGCTTACGTTATCGCCGTTGGCAAGAGAGTTTTTATTTTTTTTGTTTGTTGATGAGGATTCAACCCATAAAGGTGAACCACGGTAGAGACCAGGAAAATCTGGCATAATATAAAAAGAACGTGCAACAACATGATCTGTTGATGCTGGCTCAATGGATGGAATATTTAACTTTTTTAAGATATCTCGTAATCTTTGCGTTTCTGGAGTAGCGTCTCCTTCAAGATTAAGATTGCTCTTTATCTGATCGCGCGTGTCAAATAAAATTGTTCCCCCATGTTTCATAAAGTTATTTATTTTTTCAAGGCTTTTGGGGGTTGGTATAGGACTCTTAACATCAATTGGCCAGTAAATAAGAGGATAAAAAGAGAGTTCATCTTTATCGAGATCAAGTGCTGTAACAGAGCCAAGGGTAAGCATTGTGCGCTCTGCGATAAATTGACTTAACGCTTCTAGACCACTTTTACTCGTTGTATCAATTTCATGATTATTGGTTATAACATAGGCAAGATGTGTTGCGCCAGCAGCTTGTACACTATCATGATGATTTTCTTTCGTTTGTGCATGAAGAGTTGGATCATATGAAAACAAGGCAATAAGACTTATAAAGGGGACGAGAAACATATTACGCCGTTTCATGAAAGAAAAAATATCTCCCATCCATAAAATGAGAAAATTGTCAAAGGCGAATAATAAGATGGCTAATCCTAAAAGTGGACCGATAAGATTTTTTTCTTTTGTATCGTAAGATAAAGGGCTTTTATTAAGAGAAGTTGGCAATGATGATTGTTTCATCAAGTGCGACGAATGAGTTAAGAGATTGAGTGCATAAAAATTGTTTTTGGCACCATAAAGTCCTGGGGGAGTATGGTAGGAAGGATGGGGTGGATTTTGAGAGTCAAAGATCAAAGGAACAACATCAGAGGGTGGTACTTGTAATTGTCCGTCAATGGCTATAGTTCGCCAAGGGTTTTGTATCACTGTTCTTTTTTCTCTGTGTGTTAGGTTTGTGTTTTCGTTAGAACCTAATGTGATTAATTTTTGCAGCATTTGTGCAAAAAAGCCAGAAAGAGGAAGGTTAGACCATGTTGGGTCAGGAGCAACATGAATGAGAATGAGGGTTCCTTTACCACGTTTTGCTGCGGTAACAAGAGGAGTTCCATCCGAAAGGCTAAGCCACGTTTTTTCAAAAAGATCTGGGGTTGGTTCTGCGAGGATTTGGCGCGAGACAGTAACATCTCCTGGAAAGGGAAGACCAAAGAAAAAGCTATTTTTTGCAAAAGGGGCAAGCTTTTGTGGTTTTGTCCAAGACATAATACTTCCAAGGGAACGTTGACCTGGGCGCAGTGGTATCGGAAGAAGGTTATCGTAATGTTCTGCGCTACTGAGTTTTTCTCCTGCAAAGCGGATGAGTGTTCCCCCTTTATTCACAAAATCAGAAAGTTTTTTTTCTGCTTTTGGGGGTATGTTAACAATGTCACCCATAATCAAAACAGATGGATTTTGTTTAAGCAAATGATCAATATCCGTTGAAAGTTCTCTTCCACCGGCTGTTATAAGCTGTGTATGACCTTGTAAGGCTTTGATAATGTAATAAAATGGAGCAAGTAAAGGCTGTGCCATTTCATTGGTATCGGGTGAGAGAAGAGCAACACGGCTTATCCTGTTATGGCTATCTACCAAGAAGGTTGCAGCAGCATGGTTTTGATTGTTTATTTTTATCCAAGCGATATCATTGCGTAGTTCAAGTGGTACATTAAAAGGAACAAGTGCTGTTGTTTCTCCTTCAGAGAACTTGTTCGTAAATTGACCGAGAAGTTGATTATTTGAATCGTAAAGGCTGAGTATAGCGGGAGTATTACTGTGTGTTGTTGAGCGGATAATACGCGCGCCCATGTTTCCATTATTATTTTCTATGGATGTTATGCCGGTTAAATCGGAAATATCAGTCAAATACCACAAGAAGTTTCTAGGTTTTAATTCTTCAAGAAGAGCAAAAGCTTGCTCATCTTCATTTGTTTGTAATCCATCACTTAAATAAGCAATATCAAGAGGTTTTCCTTTGGTTCTTTCGCTGAGTTTTTTGAAGGCATGCACACGGTTGACAGGCCAAGGACGCGGTTGCAAATGCATTAAATGCTGTTTTATAATCTTGGCTGGTTGGGGCTCTATATTGGAGATATTATTTTCAGCCGTTGCAACAAGATAAATATTTTTTTGCTGTTTTTCTGCCTGTGCAAGGAGCATTTCAGCGATAGAGATGCGCTGTTTCCATTCTTTTACAGAAACCCAACCATTATCAATAATGAGTGCAAGGGGTTGAGATCCGGAAAAGCTTATTGGTTTTTGATTCCAAGTGGGGCGTGCTAGAGCTATGATAACAAGTGCCGCTATGGTTAAACGCAACAAGAGCAACCACCAAGGTGTATGTTTTGCTGTTTCTTGTTGATGAGTTGGTTTGGGTAAGAAGCGAAAAGGGGGAAAAAGCTCTTTACGCGGAGATGGAGGAGTTATCCGCAACAGCCACCAAATGACCGGTAGGAACAAAAGCCCTAGTAACAGAAAGGGAGCAGCAAAACTCAAAGTGCCCTCCTTTTTTGCAATGGAGAGTCGCTCATTGTATTTGCAAGATGAAAAATGGTCTCTGTTAAAGGTTGATCTGTTGTACTAACGTGATAAGACCATCCTTGGCGTGCGCAAAAATTTACCAATTCTTGTCGCCTTGCGTGATATAGTTTACAATAGCTCTTACGAAGATCTTCTGCTTTAGTGGAAACATGTTTCTCTTTCGTTTCGGGATCCAAAAATTCTGTGTGACCTGTGTAGGGAAAGCTTTCTTCTGCGGGATCAGAAATTTCAATTAAATGCGCTGTCACTTGTTTTGTAGTTAAAACGGTTAAATGTTGGATGATTTTTTCAGGATAGTCGAGAAAATCACTCATTATAATGACATGTGAAAAGCGTGTAATCGTTGAAAAATCCGGAAATAAATTTTCATCTGAATGATTTTCTAAAGCAAAGGCTATTCGTTCTACGACATTGGATGTCATTGTGGGGGACATTAAGTTAGGAATAGCAATATGTTCGCCACTGCGTGCAAGAAGGGATGCCAAGGTAAGGGTAAGAATAATGGCATGATTACCTTTAGAGATTTTAGAAAAGCGCGAACAGTAATGCATTGATGCGCTCTGATCAGGACAAAGCCAAACGGTTTGTGTCATTTGCCATTCATGTTCACGGAGATATGTATTTTCATCACGCGCTGAGCGACGCCAGTCAATGCGGCTAATGGATTCTCCTTCCATATAGGGACGAAATTGCCAAAAGTTTTCCCCATTACCGCTTTTACGTTGTCTATGCCATCCGGTTATCAATGTATTAGCGATATGACGCGCTTGTAAAAGGAAATATGGCATTTTGCCAGTATCCTTATGCAGTTCATTTGCCAGCGACAATGGAGGCTTTTGTAAAACTTTTTTGCCAAGAGCCATTCAAAGAGCATCTTTCACAAGGTTATTAATAATATCTTTTACGGTTATATCTTCAGCACGGGCAGAAAAATTAAGAGCCATGCGGTGTTGTAATACAGGATAGGCCAATGCTTCAACATCATCAAGTGAAGGGGCTAAGCGTCCATAATAAAGAGCACGGGCGCGAACACAAAGTGAAAGGGCTTGTGATGCCCGTGGACCAGGTCCCCAAGAAACATAAGTATTAGCAAGGCTATTGTCTTTATGAGGGCGAGATGAGCGGACAATTTTTAAAATAGCTTCGATCACACTTTCTGAAAGAGGCATTTTGCGAACGATATTTTGAATTTTTTGCAATTTTTTGCCGGATAAAATTGGTTTTGCATTTGATTTTTTTTCTTTTGTTGTTTCTAAAATAATCCGTCGCTCTGTTGTGAGGTCAGGATAGTCAATATCGATTTGCATCAAAAAGCGATCCAGTTGTGCTTCAGGAAGTGGATAGGTCCCTTCTTGTTCGAGAGGATTTTGCGTTGCAAGAACATGAAAAGGTTGTGGCAAATCATAACGGTTACCTGCAACAGTAACATGATATTCTTGCATAGCTTGTAAAAGGGCTGACTGTGTCCGTGGGGAAGCACGATTGATTTCATCGGCCATGAGAAGTTGCGTAAAAATAGGACCTTGAATGTATCGAAAAGAACGTTTACCGTCTTTATCGGAATCCATAATTTCAGAACCAATAATATCCGATGGCATTAAGTCAGGAGTGAATTGGATGCGTTTTTCATCAAGCCCTAAGACTGTTCCCAATGTTTCAACAAGACGTGTTTTTGCAAGTCCTGGAGCACCGACAAGAAGGGCGTGACCACCAGCAAAAATAGCGATTAAAGCATATTCGATTACCTGATTTTGCCCAAAAATAACTTTGTCAATTTCTTTTTGTAAAATATCCAATTCTTTGTGTGCCGTATCAATATCATCAATAATGACTTGAGCTTCATGATTGATATTGACCTTTTTTATAGAATTGGATGATGGATCATGTTGACTCATATTTCTTCCTTAAGGCGTTTGTCGCAAAAATGGTAATTTTCTCTGCATGATAATGGATATCTTATTGTTTGTAACAGAAAATGAGAAGAAATGAAGTATCATATGCCGTTTTTTTTCATATTCGTATAGAAGAGAAAAGTTTCTTTGGAAGAATAGACGTGCTTTATAAGGGATGTCTTAAAAAATTTGTTTTATGAAGAGAGTTTTTTAAAGCAATGAAGACAACTTTTTTGAAAGGTTAAAGGGTGAATATAAGACAGAACTTCAAACAGGTTGCGTGGTTACAACAAAGTGATATCCAAACACTTCTTCGTGTTTTGTCTGTGGAGGGGGAAGAGGCGCGTATTGTAGGGGGAGCAGTGCGCAATCAACTGCTAGGGCAGCCTATTAGTGATATTGATATTGCAACAACCTGTTTGCCGCAACAGGTTATTGCACGTGTAGAAGAAGCAGGATTTAAAGCTATTCCTACAGGGATTGCTTTTGGTACAATAACAGTAGTTGCTCATTCATGTTCTTATGAGGTTACAACGCTTCGCTGCGATATTGAAACAGATGGTCGTCATGCAAAAGTGGCATTTGGTCGTGATTGGAAAAAAGATGCTGAACGGCGAGATTTTACGATAAATGCGCTTTATTGTGATGCTGCTGGCAACCTTTATGATGATGTGGGAGGTTTGAGTGATATTGCTAGCCGAACAGTTCGTTTTATTGGGGTTGCAGAAGATCGTATTGGCGAAGATTATTTGCGTATTTTACGGTTTTTTCGCTTTTTTGCGTGGTATGGAGCAGGGCGACCTGATGTGCAAGGATTGAAGGCATGTGTTCGTTTAAAACACGGTTTAAAAAAACTTTCTTCTGAACGTATTTGGGCAGAAATGAAAAAGCTTCTTGCGGCGTTTGATCCAACGCGTGCTCTTTTATGGATGCGACAAAGCAGAATTTTGGCACTCATTTTTCCTGAAACAGAACGATGGGGTATTGATGCAATTCACGCATTGGTGAAGACAGAACAGGATCTTGGTTGGAAAGTTGATCCATTGTTACGGCTAGAAAGCCTTCTTCCTCCTGATCCCATGCGTCTTCATGAAATGGCACAGCGCTTGCGTTTTTCTCTTAAGGAAACAACGCGATTAAAAGAATGGGCAGAGTTAGAAATAATAAACCAAAACTGTTCTGATCATTTTGTGCAAAAACTGATTTATTTTCATGGACGACAGCCAGTTTTAGATCAATTATCGTTGTCTGTCGCTGCATCACATCTTGATCATCTGGAAAAAAGTGATGCTTTGCAAAAAGCAGAGGGTTATGTCAAGCTTTATCAATTTGCCCAAAAATGGCAAATTCCAACTTTTCCTATTAATGGTAACGATTTAATAAAGAAAGGTTTTACAAAAGGTGTACTTTTAGGAAAAAAGCTTAAAGAGCTAGAAATGATATGGATTGAAAGCGGATTTTTAATGGATCGTCATGCACTATTAGAAAAAATTGATTTATAATATTTCTGTTTATAAACTCACTGTTGTTTATATTTTTTAAGTCAACATATTAATTTATAATAATCATTATTTATGTGAAATAAGAGTTCACAATATTGTAAGGTTATTTCAAACCTGTTCATATTACATCAATCAAAGTTATTGCCTTACACGTCACAAGTGAGGAAAAATGATTACAGAGAGGAAAAATGTCTCTTATGAATCATCTCAAAGATAAGGATTCTCGAAAATGAGAACGAATAAAGAGAATAGTGGTAGCGGTTTGCACCTTGTATGACCATAAAGAGGGGGATGTTCACTGGATTTTTACTATGAGGAGTATTTAATCATTCATAGGTGGTGATATGAGGTGATATGAAATGGATGTGATGGGCACTAAGAAATGTTTATTTTACCAGCACTTAATTGTTGGAAAATGATAGGCATTATACGCTCTAACTGTTCTTTATATGTTGTATTATTGTTTTTCGTGATAATTTATGTTTTTATAGATTACAGTTTCTTTCATGATAACCAATTTGGCGTAATGCTTCTCCTGTTGTTATGGCTACGCTCATGGCGAGATTTAGAGAGCGTGCCTGTGGTTGCATGGGAATTTTTAATGTGTAATCGGCCGCTTCATGAACATAATCGGGAACGCCAGCTGTTTCACGACCAAAAAGTAAAACATCATTTCTTTGATAGCATATCTGCGTATAGCATGTTTTTGCTTTTGTACTTAAAAGCAACAGGCGGCGGTTAAAGTGTTTCATGGAGCTTATAAAATGTTGCCAATCAATGTGTCGTTCTAAGGAAGCATATTCGAGATAATCCAATCCTGCGCGTTTGAGATTACGATCCGACAGATTAAAGCCTGCAGGTTCAATAATGTGCACATGTAAACCAAAGCAAGCGCTAAGACGTAAAATCGTTCCAGTATTACCAGCAATATCAGGTTGGAAAAGAGCTATATGAAGTGTCATGTTCTCTGTAATATGATTTTTCTTTCGACTTTGTAAAGAAGCACCACAATTTATTCGAAAAATATGCTTTGAGAAATACATGTTTTTTACGGTTCATTTTTATTCCCTTTAAATTTCAGGGAAAAGTTATGTATACAGGTCTGTTTGGGATCAGAGAGAAGCTCCCTATTAGGGACTTCCTTTTATTGAGCAATCCATGAAATGACTTGGCTCATTATGTTGAAAAGTGGGATATTTAATGAGATTAGATCATCAATTTTAATTAAAATCAACAAAATATGCTTTTTATGCAAAAACAGAAGCGAAAAAAATACTCATGCAACCAGTTGGAATTGAGGGAGGGAGAGATGCTGTAAATGTGTTAAAGAAATAACCGATAAGCTCAACTTGTTTACTGAGATATGGTCATAACAAGACTATGTTTCTTTCTTTAGAAGTGTTTATTTACATGCTATCTCTGATTTTCACGGGCGGGGGAGTAATTTTGATTGATTAATATGAATAGGTTTGAAATGAAAAAACCTTACGGTGTTTAGGGATTTCATTCACTCTGTAAAACGATGAATTATCATTATAAAACAGTTTTTTGTATAAACCATACAAATGGCAGGAGTGTTTTACGGGGATGTTTTTATGGTTGAGGTAACGGAGTGATCAAGCATTGTACAATGGGAGAGGGTATGGTAAAAGAATGTTTTAGCAAAGTGTCTCTTTAAGTTAAGGCCATGGGTGAGCAAACGAGGCGGGATTTTCTGTTTTTGGTAACAGCTGTTGCAGGAGCAGTTGGAATGGGAGCGGTTGTGTGGCCTTTTATCCGTCAGTTGCGTCCAGATGAAGCTGTTTTGGCATCTTCCTCTGTTGAGGTTGATCTTTCTGGTATTGAAGAGGGGATGTCAGTAACGGTAAAGTGGCGAGGACAGCCTGTTGTTATTCGAAATCGTACGGCAAAAGAAATTGCTGATGCGCGCGCTACTGAATTGAGACTTCTAAAAGATCGTCAAGCGCGCAATCCTAATCTTGAAGGTGAAAAAGAAGCGACGGATTTTGCACGTTCAGCAGGTAAAGGACGTGAAAATTGGCTTATCGTCATTAATCTTTGTACGCATTTAGGCTGTATAACACTTGGGCAATCTGGGAAATTTGGAGGGTGGTTGTGTCCATGTCATGGGTCTGTTTATGATACAGCTGGAAGAGTGCGGTCGGGTCCAGCTAACTATAATTTGGCTATTCCTCCTTACCAATTTCTTTCTGATACTTTGCTCAAAATAGGATAAGGTTATGACAAGGTTTTCTCCTTATTGTCCTAAAAATGCACTTGCCCGTTGGTTTGATAAGCGTTTTCCTCTTCCTCGTTTTTTTTATAATGCATTTGTGATTTTTCCTGTTCCGCGTAATCTTAATTACTTTTATACATTTGGCGGTATTTTGACCATTATGCTTTTATCACAGCTTTTGACTGGTATTGTCTTGGCTATGCATTATGTTCCGGATATTCATTTGGCTTTTGAAACCAGTGAACGATTTCGGCGTGAAGGGCAGTTTGGTTGGCTTTTTCGTCCATGGCATTGTGTAGGCTCTTCGTTTTTTTTTATTGCTGTTTATATCCATTTAGCACGTGGACTTTATTATGGTTCTTATAAAAATATGCGAGAAATGGTATGGGTTACAGGTATTTTTATTTATATCATCATGATGGCAATAGCATTTTTTGGTTATGTGCTTGTTTGGGGGATGATGTCTATTTCAGCGGCTTCAGTGATTGCAGGGCTTTTAAAAACGATACCTTTGGTGGGGACATGGTTGCATGAGACACTTCTGGGTGGTTATGTCGTAGGACAACCAACGTTGAATCGTTTTTATGTTTTCCATTATGTTTTATCATTTATTTTGCTTCTTTTTGTGGGGCTGCATATTTGGGCAATTCATTGTGTTGGGCAAGGCAATCCAACGGGTCTTGCTATACAATCAGATAAGGAAACAGTTCCATTTTCGCCTTATGCGCTTATCAAAGATATTTTTGCTATTACTGTTTTTCTCATCTTCTTTGCCTGGTTTTTGTTTTATATGCCCGATTATATGGGGCAGGCTGAAAATTATAGTGTGGCAGATCCTTTAAAGGCACCTCTTCGTGTGGTTCCAGAATGGTATTTTTTGCCTTTTTATGCGATGCTTCGTGCTATAACTTTTGATATCGGTATTTTCTCTTCAAACTTTGTTGGCTTTGTTTTATTCGTCAGTTCGATTTGCATTTTAATTTTTGTGCCATGGTTAGACCGCTCTAAAATATGTTCAGCAAGATATCGACCTGTTTATAAAATTTTCTTTTGGGCGTTGGTTATTGATGTCGTTTTTCTTGGTTGGTTGGGGTCAAGAGAAATAAGTGACAAAATTCTTTTATGGACACAATTGGCTACGGTTTATTATTTTATATTTTTTTTGGTTATTTTGCCGATTTTGCCAGCGTTTGAAAAAAATTGTTCTCTTCCTTCTTCAATTATGCAAGATTTAAAACAGAAAAAAAAGAGACTATGGTAAATGTTTTTGTCGGGCTGGTTGTTATTGTTGCTATGAGTTTTTCTGCTCAGAGTTTAGCGAGTGATGCCTCTGATCAGGAAGAAGGATTTATTTCTTTTCCTTTACAGGTTCCTAAAAAACAAGAATGGAGTTTTTCAGGTCCATTTGGGCTTTATGATAAGGCGCAATTGAGGCGCGGATTAAAGGTTTATAGACAAGTTTGTTCCAGCTGCCATGGGCTAAAATATGTGGCTTTTCGCAATTTAAAAGATCTTGGGTATGATCAAGAACAGATCAAAGCTTTGGCGGGGCAATATGAAGTGCGCGATGGTCCTAATCGAGAAGGAAAATTTTTTAAACGTGCTGGGGTTGCAACGGATTGTTTTCCTTCTCCCTTTTCACATGAAGAAGAAGCAAGATTTATTTTGAATAGTGCTTATCCTCCAGATTTGACATTGATAGCACGTGCACGTGGGGTATCTTTGCCGTTTCCTGCTTTAATTACTGATGCATTGTCTCATTATGATACAGCTGGTCCAGATTATATTACAGCTCTTTTAACAGGATATCAGAAGGCACCGAAGGAGATAAAAATTGCGAATGGTTATTGGTATAATCCTTATTTTATTGCCGGTAATTCTTTAACTATGGCTCCTCCTTTGAGTGATGGTATGGTTGCTTATGAAGATGGAACCCCAGAAATCATTGAACATTATGCGCGCGATGTTTCTGCTTTTTTGATGTGGGCTGCCGATCCTCATATGGAAATTCGTAAAAAAACCGGTTTTCGTGTTATTTTATTTTTAATCATTTTTGCAGGGTTTGTTTATATTTTAAAAAATCGTATTTGGTGTGGTTTAGAAGAAGAATTAGAGAAAGAAATAAAAGACGAAATAAAGAGAAAAGGGTAAAGCGATAAGGCTCAAAAGAGTATAGAGTATAAAGAGCATAAGGAACAAATCTTTTTATGATGCATTGAGGTTTTATAAAGTAAAAGCAAAGTAAAAATGGAGATGTTAAAATGAAAAAAATTGCATGTACTACTCTTATGTCAATTTTGATGGTTTCTAGTACTTATGCTCAGTCTTTTGAAGTGCCTTCAAAACCTGAAATGATCTCTTCGACGGGTATTGTACAGGTGGGGATAGATAAGTCTGTGCGTTATGTGACACCTTTAGCAACGGATTTTGTTGCTTCCAGTCTTATAGGCGCCAATGTATATAATATAGAAGATGAAAATATTGGTGAAGTAAAAGATATTATTTTACGTGAAAATAATATTGCAGGATTTGTTATTGCTGTTGGTGGTTTTCTTGGCATAGGCGAGAGTTATGTGGTCGTTTCTCCAGAAACAATCCAGATGACAAATGATTATGGTAAATGGAAACTTATTACAAATGCGACAAAAGATTCTTTAAAGAACGCTCCAACATTTAAATACGAAGGGCGTTGGACACGCTAATTTTATATTTCTATTCTTTAATGGACCAAGCTGTTGCTATCACAATCATATGCTAGCAACAGTTTTTTTGTTCTAAAAGCTCTTGAGAATTTTTGCGACAAGATTCCAAGGAGCTATTATCAAAGTTTTCAAGATAAACTATTAAGACAGAGTGAAGATTTAAGTATTATGTTTAAATAACATGATATCGCCATCTTGCACAATGTATTCCTTTCCTTCATCGCGGGCTTTTCCTGCTTCCTTTGCACCGCTTTCTCCACCCAGAGCAATATAGTCATTATAGCTGATGGTTTGGGCACGAATGAAACCGCGCTCAAAATCTGAATGAATAACACCAGCTGCTTGGGGAGCTTTTGTACCACGCGTAATTGTCCATGCTCGTGTTTCCTTAGGCCCACAGGTGAAGTAAGTAATGAGATCAAGTAAATGGTAACCAGCGCGAATGAGGCGATTGAGACTCGGTTCAAAGAGTCCTAGAGCATTGAGATATTCTGATGCTTCAGCATCACTCAGTTGTGTAATTTCCGCTTCGATAGAAGCAGAAATGATAATGCTTTGCGCATTTTGCTCTGTTGCCATTTTTTCAACTGTTTGGGTAAAGCTATTTCCATGAGCGGCGTCATTTTCGCTTACATTACAAACATAAAGTACAGGCTTGGAGGTTAAAAGATTCAAACTCTTAAGAATGTGGTGTTCATCGGAAGAAATATCTTTGAGTAATAACCGGACAGGGTTTCCCTGTTGCAGTATGTTTAATGCTTTTTCCATAATAGGTAAAATTGTGAGAGCTTCTTTGTCTTTTCCGGTTGCTCGTTTACGGATTTGTATGATTCGTCTCTCAAGACTTTCAAGATCCGCAAGCATGAGTTCGGTTTCAACCGTTGTCGCATCACAAACAGGATCAATACGTCCCTCTACATGGGTAATATCTTCATTTTGAAAACAGCGTAAAACGTGGACAATAGCATCGACTTCGCGAATATTGGCTAAAAACTTGTTTCCTAAACCTTCGCCTTTTGAAGCTCCTCGCACAAGCCCCGCAATATCGACGAAGTTAATGCGTGTAGGAATCATTTCTTTTGAACCAGCGATTGATGCAATTTTTTCCATTCGTAAATCTGGAACAGCAACTTCTCCGGTATTGGGTTCAATGGTACAAAAAGGATAATTGGCAGCCTGTGCAGTGGCTGTTTTTGTTAATGCATTAAAAAGAGTTGATTTCCCGACATTAGGTAATCCGACAATACCGCATTTAAAGCCCATGAGAGTCTTTCTTTTCTATTAATTTTATGGTCAAGATAAAGCTTCCTTTTTATAGCATATTTTCAGAAGAGTTATAGTCCTGGTCTTGCGATAAGTGAGAAAAAAGTCTAAAGTAATAGGTATCTACTTTTTTACCTTAGTTCTTCTTACCTTATTGTTCTCCTTAGTTACAAGGATAAGAAAACTTCGAATTAATGTTAATATTGTGCTAAGTTTTTCATGGTATGCAAATCTGCATAAATAATTAATCGGAGAAAATAGAAGAGTGTTATCTCGTTGTGCCTTTTTAATTGCAGCACTTTTGGCTTTGGCTGGATGTGCTACACGTCAGTCAGATATGTCATCGGTACCTTTTCAACAAGTTCGATACATTCCACCAGAAATACAGGCTTTGTATGGTCCTGTAACGAATGAGACCTATTCGTTACCTGCTGTTGATCTTGCGACAATTGATCCAAAATATTGGCGACAAGAGGTGATTTATTATACATCTTATGCGCCTGGAACATTGGTTATAGATACGCAAGAGTGTTTTCTTTACCTTATTGGTGAAAATGGAAAAGCTTTGCGTTATGGGATTGGTGTCGGTAAAGAAGGCCTAGCATTTGAAGGTGAGGGGGTTATACAGCGCAAGCGTCGGTGGCCAAATTGGGCTCCTACTGCAGCTATGATGGCTCGAGAACCAGAACGTTATGGTCATCTTGGGAAAGGAATGCCACCAGGGCCCGATAATCCATTAGGTGCGCGGGCACTTTATTTGTTCAAAAATGGGAAAGATACACTTTTCCGTATTCATGGCTCACACGAATCGTGGTCAATTGGGCGTGCTATTTCAAGTGGGTGTATCCGTTTGCTTAATCAAGATATTATCGATCTTTATGATCGTGTTCCCATTGGTTCGCGTGTTGTGGTATTGCAAAACAATAGGAGTATTCCTACAGTTTATAGTCAACAATCAAATGGTTACGATCCGCTACAGTCGACCATTCAGCCAAATGATTTTTTTTAATTTAGGGGAGAAGATTGGAGAGAGCTGTGTTTGCTGTTCAATCTTCTCTTTCTCTCAAAAGAGAATATAAGCCTTTCTTCTTCAAAGGTGTATACAAGCTTGTATTCTGTTCTATTTTCTAGCTTCTCACGTTGCCAACAGATTTTGCCTTTGAGAAAGTTTATAAGAGGATTTTTTTAAGAGTTCTTATTCATATTCTTCACGCGACAGGGGCACGCAAGCTAATGGTTCTGATTGTGTTTTATCGTTTGTGAAACTTCATTCATAAAGAGGGATTTATCATCTTTTATAAGGAGAGCGATATTTTTTGCAATTGTCTCTAAGAGAGGGGATAACCATTCTTGATCAGATTTGGTAAAATTCCCCAAGACATGTTGATGAACAAGTTCTTTGCTTCCAGGATGACCAATTCCTATGCGTATACGACAATAGTCAGTACCACAATGGGCATCAATAGACTTAATGCCATTATGCCCATTATGTCCTCCACCAATTTTTATACGAACTTTCCCCGGTGACAGGTCTAGTTCATCATAAATGATGATCAAATTCTTTAAATCTAATTTATAAAATCGCAAAGCTTCACCGATAGCTTGACCAGAAAGATTCATGAAAGTTTGTGGTTTTATAAGAAAAATTTTCTCATTATTTATGAAACCATTGGAGATTTCTGCTTGAAACTTCTTTGACCATGGAGAAAAAGAGAAGGACTGATAAATGGCATCAACAGCCATAAAACCGATATTATGGCGGTTATTTTGATATTGTAAACCAGGATTGCCAAGACCAGCAATAAGCCACATGTGTATCTTCAGTCAAAGTATGAGTAAGGGTAATGTCTCATAAATTAAGGCGGAAAAATTCCCGCCTTTTGAGTTTTATGAAGTTTGTGTGTCTTCTTCATCATTTTCTTGTTCAGAAGTTTCATCGCTGACATCCATGCCAGCAGGAGCTGCAATGGTTGCAATGGTAAAGTCTCGATCTTGGATGATGGGAGTCACATCTTTTGGCAGTTGCACTGCTGAAATGTGAATAGAATCACCAATAGAGTAGCTGGAGAGATCAATTTCAATAGCTTCAGGAATAGCACTTGCTGGAGCTGTACATTCAATTTCGTGCCGAACAATATTGAGGACACCACCCTTTTTAAGTCCAGGTGCCGTATCTTCATTGAGGAAGTGGACAGGAATATTCACTTCTACAACGGATTTTGCTGAAATGCGCAAAAAGTCTACATGGAGGGGAAAGTCACGCACGGGATCTAATTGATAATCTTTTGGCAAAACCATAATTTTTTGCTTGTCAAGAATAATCGTTGCAATGGTGGTGCGAAAGCCACCAGCATGAATTTTGTAGAAAATTTCTTTATAGGGAACTGTTATTGCCAAAGGTGGTTGTTTTTCACCATAAATGACAGCAGGAATAAGACCGTTGCGGCGAAGTTCACGGGAGGACCCCTTACCAACCCGCTCGCGTTTTTCGGCCTTAAGAGTGTAGCTTTTGCTCATAATTTAAGTCCTTTTTACATGATTGGAGATCCTTCAAAAACAGTAATAGTTTTTGCATGGATATGAAGATATGCGCTAACCAACAGCGATCACTCCATTCTACGTTGCCTCCAAGGGTGTCTACGCAGAAGTTTGTTCTATAGTTCAAACTATTCATAGATGCAAGAGTTGTGGGAAAAATCGATGATTTCTACCGTTAAAAAGGAGGAAATGTTACAAATTACGGTGTGGATGGAGAATCAACCAATATGTGCTGGCACTGATATGTTCAAAATCAAACACTGGAGATGTTATGAAGGTTGAGATTGCCTTGGGTGAGATGTCAGAAAGTCGTGCTTTGCATAAATCGATGCCAGCACTTCTTGATTTGGAAGAATTATTGGCGACACGTCTTCTTGTACAAGGTAATTCTGGTTCAGGGAAATCACATCTTTTACGCCGTCTTCTGGAGCAAAGTGCTCAGTGGGTGCAGCATTGTGTAATTGATCCAGAAGGCGATTTTGTAACTTTGGCAGATAAATTTGGTCATGTTATTGTAGAGGCTCAACGGAGCGAACTAGAATTGACACGTATTGCGCATCGCATTCGACAACATCGGGTTTCGGTGGTATTTAATCTTGAAGGTTTGGACACTGAACAACAGATGCGTGCTGTAGGGGCTTTCCTTGGGGCACTGTTTGATGTGGAACGTGATTATTGGTATCCTATGCTTGTCGTTGTCGATGAAGCACAATTGTTTGCTCCAACTGCAGCAGGAGAAGTTTCTGATGAAGCGCGTAAAATTTCTTTGAGCGCTATGACCAATCTGATGTGTCGAGGACGTAAACGTGGTCTTGCTGGTGTTATTGCGACACAACGTTTGGCTAAGCTTGCCAAAAATGTTGCGGCTGAAGCTTCAAACTTTTTAATAGGGCGGACTTTTTTAGATATTGATATGGTGCGCGCCGCTGATCTTTTGGGGATGGAGCGTCGCCAAGCGGAAATGTTTAGAGATCTTGAACGGGGAAATTTTATAGCTTTAGGCCCTGCTTTATCACGACGTCCCTTACCAATTATTATCGGTTCTGTTGAAACTTTGGCACGCTCTTCTAGCCCTAAATTAATGCCACTTCCAACAGAGCGGGATGATGTGCAAGAGCTCGTTTTTACTGCTTCACCAGAGGAAATTTTAACGCCATTTAAACAAACACGAGAGCCGATGAGGGAAAAGTCAATGCACGAGATGTTAGAGGAGGTCGTGCATAAAAAACAAGAGTTGTTAGAAGAAAACCCAAGTTTATTTCCTGAACTTTCTGATGTTGAGCGTGACGGGCAAGCAGAACATATTATTCGGGAAATTCTTGAGGATTCTGAAGCTTTTTATCGTTCAACAGCGGTGCTTTATCAAGATTTTTCAGTTCGTTGCCGTATCCATGGGATGTCAAAGGTTCCTTTTAATCTTTCACAATTTCGGCGTAAATTGGCTATTGCTCAGGCTTTTGTTGATGAACAAACGGCTGTCAGTGAACATTGGAAACATATTTTGCAGATATCAGAAAGTTTGGAAGAAGATGTTCAAGGAGTCTTCTTGAACGTGGCACAGGCCGCATTAGGGGGAAAGCCATGTCCATCTGATGCATTTTTAGCACGTCTTTATGGGACTCATTCTTTAAGCCGTGCACGCCGACTTTTAACCTACTTTGAAGAGCGTGGACTTATTGTTATTCACACGCATTTTAGTGGTCAACGTATTGTTGCCTTTCCTGATCTTGGTGTTGAAACAGCACCGGGAGACCCCAAGGAACCACTTTAACCAAATAAGCTGGAAACCGATTGTTCTGCTGCTGTCCTTGCTATTGCTTCTCCCATAAGGTCGGCAATGGGCAAAACACGAATATTATGGGTTTTCTCAATAGCTTGTGTTGGCATAATTGAATCTGTAATAACCAATTCTTTCATCTCTGAATTAGCAATTCGCTCGATTGCATTACCAGAAAGAACACCGTGCGTGATATAAGCTGTGACACTATTGGCACCATGTTTAAGCAGAGCACTTGCTGCATTGCATAAAGTTCCACCTGAATCAACAATATCATCAAGCAAAAGGCAATCTTTTCCCGATACATCTCCAATGATATTCATAACTTCTGATTCACCGGGGCTTTCGCGACGTTTATCCACAATAGCGAGCAAACTGTTCAAGCGCTTGGCAAGCGCGCGCGCGCGAACCACACCACCCACATCAGGTGAAACAACGATAACATTTTCAAGAGAATAATGCACTTTGACATCGCGAGAAATGACAGGAACAGCATAGAGATTATCCGTAGGGATATCAAAAAAACCTTGAATTTGTCCTGCATGAAGGTCCAATGTTAAAACACGATGGGCCCCTGCTTCAGTAATGAGGTTGGCAACAAGTTTTGCAGAAATAGGAGTTCGTGGTCCTGGTTTTCTATCTTGGCGGGCATAGCCAAAATAGGGGATAACAGCTGTAATACGACGCGCAGAAGAACGACGAAGGGCATCAATCATGATGAGTAATTCCATCAAATGATCATTTGCGGGATAGGATGTAGATTGCAAAACAAAAACATCTTGTCCACGTACATTTTCATGCAGTTCTACGAAAATTTCTTGATCAGCAAAGCGCTTTACAGTTGCTTTGCCTAAGGGGATGTTCAAATAATTTGCAACATCTTCAGCTAGGCGTGGATTAGAATTTCCGCAGAAAAGTTTCATAGTAGAACCTCTGAATCATCATGGTGGGAATGCGACACGGTTTTTAATTTCTTTTTATTAAATTGCAAGAGAACAATTACAAAAGCCTTACAATTTTATCGATTATTATTAAAGAACTATGCAGTATGTTTTCTCTTTTTCCAAAAGTTTATTACTTTTAGAGCAAAGTTTTTCTCCATGCGGCAAAGAAATACATATTGATTAAGCTTTTTGGTTATTACTTTATAAAAATACTTTCAATATGGGGAATGTTTCATATTTAAGATGAATGAAGGGGAGTAATAAAAAGAAGTATCATCTTGCCTTCAATCATTATAACTAAACATTGAAAATGATCATAGCGAAGGCTATCATATTTTATGGGCTGCTAGATAATTTCGTGAAAAAAGCAAAGTACAATGGGATTTATTTTTACATTTGGGTAAAAAGTTTAGTTTTGCAGTTTTGGTATTGTTCTCAAGCATAAAGGGGCTCATCTTTTGTTTTTCAGCATAATAGCAGAAATCTGCCGTCCGTAATCGGGTTCGTTGCGGTGTATTGCACGGCGATAGGAGAAAAAACGCTGTTCATCTTGATAGGTACAAAGCTCTACACAAGAAGCATTAACACCTGCTTCTTTGAGTTGGTTTATAATAAATGCCCATAGATTAAAATAAAAGCGATTTATTTTGTCTGTTTTTAAAAAATATTTTTGGTATTTGCTGTGGTAATCAATAAATTGGTCGTAAAATTCATTTGTTACTTCATAGTGATAGGGGCCAATACAAGGTCCAAGGACTGCTGTTATTGATTGTCTTTTGGCTCCTTGTTTTTCCATAACAGCAATTGTTTTCTCGATAATTCCATTTAAGCTTCCACGCCAGCCAGCATGAGTTGCAGCGATGACTCTAGCTTGTGGATCAGCAAACAGAATGGGGCCGCAATCTGCTGTAAGAACCCCAATAACGAGTTCTGGGGTGGTTGTAACCAGAGCATCAGCTTGAGGAGGTGCACCGATAGTTGCTTGATGAGCTACGACAACGTTACAGGAGTGTATTTGATTAACTGTGACTAAATTTTGCGCTTCAATAGAAAAATAATTGGCAATCAAAAGACGATTCTGTACAATATATTCAAGTTGATCATTTGAACCTTTCCCAACATTAAGACTATGATAAAGATTTTTTGAAACACCACCTTGACGTGTAAAAAATCCATGTTTTATTCCATGGGGGTGTAAAGTAGAAAGATTTTTTGCAAGAATGGGATGAGGGATAGATTTCATAAAAGTTCCTTATGGAGATTATTTAAAGTGAGGATGGAGATGTTCATATTTGTCAATGAATATTTCAGATAATGATGTGCTTATTGACAAAAGCGCCGATCATTAAAATTGGGGAGGTATGGAGATATTTTTATCACTGAAATGTAAAACTTTAAATAATTTTCCCATCTGATCTGGACTAGCGAGCCGTTCGATGTCTTGGCGGATTTTGTCTTGCAAAGGAGCACTTTTGCCAACTCCAAGCTGGTTTGCGCGCTCCAGTAGCCCCATTTTAAAAAGAAATTCTCCTTGCTCTAAGATTTCAGCAAAACAGCCCTGTTCAAGAGCTATGTTTTTTAAAAAAGAAAAATCAACATGGGATGTTAAATCATGTTCACCAGGGGCATCAAAAACATCACGAAATCTATGTTTTGAGAGTGCTTGCAAGGTATCGCCAAAGGCAAGCTCACAAGCACCATAGTCGATAAGTAAAGCAGAACCTGTCACTTGCACTAAATGGTGGCTGATTTGTTGCATGAATTGATGCCGTAAGGGGGCATGTTCAAAAATTGTTCCGTCAGGCACTTTAGAACAATAGGTTTGTAGACAAGAAGAGGGAAGTTTATGCGGGGCAGCAATAAAGATGAAATCTCCATTTTGATTGACTGTAATGCGGCGCTCTTTCCATTCTCCATTGACTTTAATATATTGGTTGATAGGGAGTGTATCGAGAAATTCATTAGCAATGAGGAAGAGAGGATTTGAAGGAATTTGATTAAAATTTTCAATGCTATGGATTTGTTTTTGATAAGAGAAAAGGCGCTTTTTTTGTTCTTTTGCAAGTTTTTTGCTTATTTCGATCAGAAAAATTTCAGCAGCATTAAATGCCGTTTGAGAGAGCTTTTGGATAGTTCGCAAAATGTCATCCATCAAAGTTCCTCGTCCTGGACCTATTTCAGCGAGAATAAAAGGGTGAGGGCACCCTTGAGCTTTCCAGCTTGCAAGAGTCCAAATGCCAATCATCTCTCCAAATAATTGGCTTATTTCAGGTGCTGTAATGAAATCACCAGCATGTCCAAAAGGGGTTTGTGTGTGATAATAACCAAATTGGGGATCGGTGAGTGCCAACGTCATATATTGGCTAACAGTGATTGGTCCATTAAGGACAATAATTTCTTTAATTTTTTCTTTGAGATTGGCCATTTTCTGTCGGTTTATATTTAAAGGCGTGGAGAAGAAGATAAAACCCTACAAGAAGCATGGGAAGAGATAAAGCCATGCCATAGGTAAAACCAGTAGAATGGAAAAGAGTCGAAAACCATTCTGGATCTTCTTGAGGCGCACGGTAAATTTCAGAAATGCTGCGTGTTACTGCGTAGCCTATAATAAATGTTCCTGATACAGTACCGGGACGTTTTAATGCTTTGAACCCAAAAATAAGAAGACACAGGATGATGAAGAGAAGAAATCCTTCCATAAATGCTTCGTAAAGCTGGCTTGGATGGCGCGGTAAATAGTAAGGATCGAGAGGAAAACAAACAGCCCAAGGACGTGTAGTAATATTACCCCATAATTCTTGGTTAATGAAGTTGCAGATTCGTACAATGCCGATACCAATAGGAGCACCTGCAGCAATGATATCAAACATGGCTCGTATGTTAATACGATTTTTACGGGCAAACCAGATCATAGCAATGATAATACCAATAAGTCCGCCATGAAAGGACATTCCCCCATCCCATACGGCAATAATAGCACTTGGATGGTTAAAATAGTAAATGGGATCCCATACAAGAACTTGTCCTAAACGCCCTCCGACAACAACACTTATGGCAGACCAGACAACAAAATCTCCGATTTTTTCTTTATCCATAGGAGGATAGTTTCTATACCATAGAGATGTTTTTTTTAATAATTTTTGCGCATACCACCAAGCAAAAAGAATACCCAGCACGTAACCAAGTCCATACCAATGAAGTGTTATGGGACCTAGCTGGATAATAACAGGATCAAGAAAAGACGGAAAAGCAATGGCTGGACAGGCGAGATTGTTCATGAATTAAGCATTTTACATTATATGAGATGAATATGAAGTGACTCTAATGGTCAGAAATGACAGATGAATACACAATGGTCAAGTCAGTAGGGAGGCTAGTCAGAAAGGGAGATAGATTTCCACTGATTTATCGCGGTAAAAAATATGGTGATAAAAGGAATATTAAAAAATCTTAAACAAAATCATTATGAAAAATCTGCACAGTATGTAAAATATAGAGTAAAAGGAACAAATTACAGTATCTAAATGTTATGAGAATACGCTATAATGCGTGCGTCAATAATTAAAATTTAAGGAAAAAGGTTATGCGTAATGGATCAAATCGTATTCTTGATGAATTAGCAAAATTAGCAACGGATGCTGCTGACGTTGCGCAAGGCATACGACGTGAAGCTGGAACAGCTTTTCGTGTGCAGGCTGAAAAGATAGCAAACAAACTTGATCTTGTTTCTCGCGAAGAGTTTGAGACTTTTAAGGAGATGGTGCTGAAAATCCATGCTGATAACGCTGATTTGAAAAGACGCCTTGATGATTTAAAAAAAGATGATTAAAAAAAAACGCAGACACAAAAAAGTAAAATAGTTTAAAAAGAAAGAATCTTCAAAAAAATATCCCCAATTTTTCAATATGATGCGTGAAACTAAAAAATGCTTAATCTTGAGTCTGTTAGAGCGGAGCATTTGTTTATTTTTGATTTTTTTTTGGGTAAAGTACATTTTTTTGAATCAGGGGGGCTGGCGCTATGAAATTGTATCAATACACTGAAAAGACTTGATGATTCGTTTTATGACTATCAGGTTGCCCTAAACAGCGCGATTGTGTTCTGGGTGTTTGTGTACTGTCGATGTTTTTATGTGTATTTGTTTGGTGTAAAGGTTCTGATTGTAGCAAAATATTGTTACAGTTGAGACGGTTTATATTCTGTTGACAATGTTTTAAGATGATTGAGGATTGTGATGAGGCTTGCATTTTGCGCCACAGAAAGAAAAGAGCACCCTGTTGACTTTATCGAACAGATTGCCTGTGAATATGATTGGTCGTTTGAGCGGGATGCACAAGATGAAATTAGCGTTTGTGTGGAAGGAAAACGCGCAAACTATCGTCTTGCTTTTTCATGGATGGAAGAGCATGAAGCACTTCATTTAGCTTGTTCGTTTGATCTCTCTATTAAAAATGCTCGAACAGCTGAAATACAGCGCTTATTGCTAGCAATTAATGAAAAGTTGTTGTTGGGACATTTTGATTACTGGCAAAGGAATAATTCAGTTATTTATCGACAAGGTCTTCTTTTGGCTGGTGGGATGCATCCATCTCATATACAGGTTGAAACATTGTTGATACATGCACTTAAAGCCTGTGAAAGCCATTATGTTGCATTTCAGATGGTTGCTTTGTCGGGAGAAAGTGCTTACAAGGCACTACAGTACACTTTGTTTGAAACTGTAGGGAATGCCTAAAATATACAGTCTGTTATTTTTACAGACGGTTTGCGGAAATATTGCTCATAGGGGGACATCAAGAATAGCGCGCACTCCCCCGAGTGGGCTCTCATCTAATTGTATATTGCCACCATGGCTGCGTGCTATGTCTTGAGCAATAGAAAGACCAAGTCCTGTTCCACTTGCATCTTGATTTCGCGCTTTATCAAGTCGAAAGAATGGCTTAAAAACTTCTGTGCGCATATTTTTATGAATTCCAGGTCCATTATCATCGATTATTAATATAAAAGATTCTTGTTGAGAGTTAGCGGTTAGTTTAACGGTCGTGCCGTAACAAAATGCATTTGATACAAGATTGCTGACCAAGCGTGTAAAAGCACGGGGACGTACTTGTATTTCTGTAGGACCTTCAATAGTGTAAGAAAATTGACGTTTGTGAAGACGAGCATCGGTGGAGAATTTTTGCATAAGAGCATTTAAATCAAAAGTCTTGACACTTTCACTTCCTTCACCACGAGCAAAAGCAAGATAATCTTCTAACATATTTTGCATGTCACTTACATCTTGCTCAAGCGGTTTAATATCAAAGTCAGTATTTACTAATGCCAGCTGAAGTTTAAAGCGTGTAAGAATGGTTCTTAAATCATGACTTACTCCTGAGAGCATCATGGTACGTTGTTCAATTTGGCGTTCAATACGTTCACGCATGCGTAAAAAAGCGATGCCTGCACGTCGGACTTCATCAGCTCCTTGTGGTTGAAATCCTTTTGGTAAAGGACGACCGCGTCCAAAGCTTTCTGCTGCTTCAGCCAATTGTTGAATCGGTTTGATTTGATTGCGTAAAAAGTAAATTGCTATCAGCAATAAAACAAGAGCTGTTCCTACCATCCAGCTTAAAAAAATAGCAGTATTGGAAGCATAGGCTTGGCTGCGTGGAGCAAAGACGCGTAAAATGTTGTGACCAAGGTGGATACGGATTTCAACAAGATCAGAATCTCCTACGGTATCGATCCAGAAGGGACGGTTAATTTGGCGGGTGATTTCTTCACTTAAAAAATAGTCAAGAATTGCAAAAAATGGCTTAGGTCCTGGAGGGGGTAAGGAGGTAGGAGATAGAATAGAAATATTTAATCCCATACGTTGTTGTGCAATACGCTTGATATCTTCATAGTTATCTTGTTGGGGATATGTTTCAAGAATATCAATAATGGCTGAAATATCATGCACGACAGCCGTTGAAAGACGCTCCGTTACCATTTGCCAATGGCGTTCCATAAAGACATAAGCAATCACCGTTTGCAGAAGCACCATGGGAGCAATGATAATGATCAAAGAGCGAGCATAAAGCCGTTTAGGCATTTTTTTCGTTAACCATCGAAGAAAAAATCTTAAAGGTTTGATCATTCTTGTGCCTATTCAATAGAGAGTTTATACCCTATTCCTCGCACGGTTTGGAGCCATATAGGCAGTGCTGGGTTTTTTTCGATCTTACGACGAAGGCGGTTGATCTGCACATCAATGGCACGTTCACTTATATTGCTGTCATCGGTCGCGAATTTATGGCGCGGAATTGTATCGCCTGCATTTTCGGCAAACATGACCATCATTTCTTGTTCTTTATCTGTTAATTTAATAATTTCTCCTCCTTTTTTGAGTTCGCGTCGTGAAATTGAAAATATATAAGGACCAAAAACTATTTGCTCAATTTTAGGTTGGTGAGGGGGAAAACCACGTCGTAAAATGGCGTTGATGCGAAGGAGAAGTTCACGAGGGTCAAACGGCTTAGCCAGATAATCATCTGCCCCTGCTTCTAATCCACGGATACGATTGTCTATTTCTGATAAAGCTGTTAACATAAAGATAGGGACATCTTTTGTTTGGCGGAGTGAATGAGTGAGATCAATACCGTTTTCGCCAGGCATCATGACATCAACAATAAGAAGATCAAAATCTAAACTTACTAACAGTCGTCTTGCTTCATTCGCATTAGCTGAAACTGAAACACGAAATCCATTTTTAATGAGAAACTGAAATAAAAGATTGCGAATACGTGTATCGTCATCAATCACAAGAAGGTGAGGGGCATCGTCACACAAAACTTGAACGTGATTGCTCATTCTTAAAAAAACCTTGATAAAAATTTAGTTTACACAAAATGCAAGTTTACATAAGTTGTATAAAGCTGTCGAGCAGCACCTTTACCTTAAAGGAAAGAAAGTTTTATTTATAAATTTAAAAAAGTTATTTTTGAAAAGGATATTATGGGTAGTCTTAATATACATATTATTCCAGTTACGACATTCCAACAAAATTGCACTTTGCTTTTTGATAGTGAATGTAAAACGGGGGTTCTCGTTGATCCTGGTGGTGATTGGCCACGAATTCAAGACGTAATCGAAAAGAATGGTGTTATCGTTGAGGCTATTTGGATAACACATGGTCATTTTGATCATGTAGGAGCAGCAATGCAAGTGAAAGAAGCGCTTAATGTAAAAATTATCGGTTCACATCGCGATGATAAGCCTGTGATGGATGCCGTGAGCGAAAGCGCAAAAAATTATGGCATCACTGATGCTTGCATCTGTATTCCTGACCAATGGTTAGAAGATGGTGAGTGCGTTCATTTTGCTGGACATGTGTTTAAGGTTTTTCACACCCCAGGACATTCCCCTGGTCATGTTATTTATTTCAATGAAAAAGAGCGCTTAGCTCTCTTGGGTGATGTTCTCTTTCGTGGTTCTATTGGACGTACGGACTTCCCCTTCTGTTCTTATGAAAAATTGATGCAATCT